>JAYTCP010000120.1:0-1861 GCA_043736435.1 Planctomycetia bacterium
CGCAGGGCCCGAGAGGGAGGAGCGTGTTCTTGTCACCCGCGTAGGAGGGATCGCTTCGCGGCGGCGACTTCGGCACGCAGACACCCCCTTGGACACGCCCGGGCCGCAGGCGCGGCCCCCAACCTCGTTCCTTCACGAATGAGTCGGGTTAGCGCACGTACTGGCGCCAGTGACGGCGCATGCCCTCGGTGCGGGTGAGCAGCTCCTTCCGAGCGGTCTGCTCCGCGATGCCCTTGAGGATCCCGGGCACCTCGAAGTCCATCACGGAGAGCGCAGCCTCGACCACGCGCACGCCGTCGCCCTCCGGGAGCCCGATCCAGATCCCCTGGGTGAAGATCATGTGGGCGGAGTCGGCCGCCTCCACCATGCTCGACACGATGAGCCGGGCCGAACCCCGGTCGACCGGCCGCGAACGGAAGGTCCAGCGCGCCCCGTACTCGATCCCCAGCGTCCTGCGCATCGCGTCCGTCCGCCCGAGGACGGCGCCCGGCTCGCGCGCGAGCGTGCGCGTGCCCGGCTTGCCCGTGAACTCCGGGATGCGGTCGTAGTCCAGGTAGACCCGCCGCAGCGCCTCCGCGTCGCCCCCGCGCTCGACGTAGCTCGTGAGCGTCGCGAACCCGAGCCGACCCCGGTGGCGCGCGACGCCCGCCGCCTCGAGCCCGGGCATGCGCAGGAGCGCCACTTCGTTCGCCGCCGGGGGCAGGGCCCCCGCGACCGAGTCGAGGAGCTCCGCGTGCGCGCTCAGCTCCGGGTCCGCGCCCGACCTCGCGTCGCGCCGCAGGCGGTCCAGCACCTCGCGAAGCGTGCGGGGCTCGGGGACGACCGGCATCGCAGCGGCGCGAGCCGCGGAAGGGGCGGCGGGGGGGGCCGGCACGGCAGAGGGTGAGGCGGGGAGAGCGGCCACGGCCGCGGCGCGCGCAATCGGGGAGGGCGCGGGCACCGCCACGGGGGATGCATCGGCGACGGGCCGCAAGAGGCCGCCGGTCGTGAACGGCTGCGCGCAGGGCGGGCGCATGCGGCAGCCCGCGATCGCGAGGCCCACCAGCACGGGAACCAGGGTGCGGGCTCGTGCCACCGGGCGCATGGGGCCTCCGCGGAGGAGCATACCGAATCGCGGCCTTCCGGTCCCTGGGTGCGCCCCCGGCCCCCCGTGCGTCCGTGGTTCCCTGGATTCGAGTCGCACTCTGGCCGGGGAATGGTCCGGCCACGGGGGCTGCCCGACCCGCCAAAGCGACCGAAGGCCATGCACAGCGTTCCCCCCGACGCGCGCACTGGCAGTCCCGGATTCCCTCGGTGGGCAGGTGCCCGGCGCGGGGGGGGCATGCGACGAGTCGGAGGACGCCGCGCCCAGGACATGGTCGGGGAGACGAAGGGCAGCGCGAAGCGGCCCGCTCGAAGCAGAACGCGCGCCGGACGCGTGCCCCGGGCGCACTCCCGACCGGCGCCTTCCAGCCGCGACGGGAGCACTCTCCCGCGTGCGCGCCGCCCGACCCTGCTCTCGCTCCCCGACAGCCCCATCCGGGAGAGCGCTCCGGGGTGGCCGAGCACCCGGGTCCAGGCTATCCGCGACTTCGGCTCGGGCATCCCGTGCCGTCTGCCCATGCCCCGACATGCCGCGAACGAGGTCCGATCGACCGGTGGATGCGAACCGCGTCCGCCACCTCAAGGTCGTCGCGCCCTCTCGGCTTCGTAGGCGCGGCGGATCACCTCGTCGCGCTCCCGGCGCTTGCGCATGGCGTCCTCGGCGACCATCCCGGACGACCATCCCACGAACGCGAACACCACGGGAAAGGCGAGCTGATCGTGATTGAGCGAGCCCCCGACCGCCCACCGCAGGGCCAGGTATGCGAGGTAGAGCAGG
>JAYTCP010000121.1:0-10597 GCA_043736435.1 Planctomycetia bacterium
GGCCTCGCCGCTCTCCGCCCCCGACGTCGAGGCGCCCGTCGACCGGACGAGGCGCTCGATGCCGCGACGCACGTCCTCCTCGTCGTCCACGACGAGCACCCGGAGCCCGGAGAGGATCTCGCGTAGGCTCACGCCGGCCCTGCCGCCGTCGACGCCGGGGCCGGACGCCTGGCGACGACGCGGGCGTGGCGCGGCAGGCGGACGCGAAACGTCGTCCGGCCCGGCCCGGACGCGACGAGCTCGAGCGTGCCGCCGTGGGACTCGATGATCCTGCGGGAGATCGGCAGCCCGAGCCCCGTGCCCTCGCCCGCGGGCTTCGTCGTGAAGAACGGCTCGAAGATGCGGTCCTTCCGCTCGGGCGGGACGCCCGGACCGTCGTCGGACACGTCGAGCACCACGGTGCGCCCGTCGTCGGCATCGGAGGTCTCGACCTCGACGCGGCCCCCGCGCCCCCCCGAGGCCTGGACCGCGTTCATCAGGAGGTTCACGAGCACCTGGCGCAGCTGGACCGCGTCCGCGTGGACGACGGCGTCGGCGAGGCCCTTCCGCTCGGCGACCACGACGTGCGCGCGGTGCGTGAGCGGACGGACGAAACGGAAGGCCTCTTCCACGAGCGCGTGCACGTCGGTCTCCGTGACCTCCGGGTCGGCGCTGTAGGCCCAGTCGAGCAGCCCCCGGATCGTCTTGCCGCACGTCTCGGTGTTGCGCCGGATGACGTCCACGTGCTCGCGGAAGGGCGAGTCGGAGGCGAGCTCGTCCTGCATCATCTGCGCGTACATCGCCACCGCGGACAGGGGGTTGTTCAGCTCGTGGGCCACGACCGCCGCGACCTCGCCGAGGACCGCGAGCCGCTCCTGGCGCGCCTGCCGCTCGTGAAGCGTCACGAGCTCCGTGACGTCGCGGGCGACGAGGAGCCGTCCGAGCCACCCCTGGGCCGACGGGACCCGCGTCGCCAGGACCTCGTAGATGCGCGTGCCGACCTGGAGGCGGCACGACTGCCGCGGCAGCTCGCCGTGGGAGAGGCAGGCGACGCAGTCACGCGGGTGGCCGCCGTCCCCCCGCGCGCACAGGACCGCCAGGTCGCGCCCCGCGCCGCCCGACAGCGAGGGGAGCAGCGGCGCGGCGGCGGCGTTGGACAGCGTCACGCGGCCCGCGTCGTCGAAGAAGATGAGCGGGTCCTGCATCGAGTGGACCATCGTGTTCAGGCGGTCCCGCTCGCGCGCCAGCTCGTCCTTCCCCGCGTGGAGGTCGGCGGCCGTCCGCTCGAGCCGCCGGGTCCGGTCCTCCAGGGCCTCGGCCATGACGTTGAACGCCCGGGCGACCTCCCCCACCTCGTCCTCCGACGTGACGTCGACGCGGGCCAGGAAGTCGCCGTCCGTCAGCCTGCGCGCCGCATCCCGCAGGAGCCCCAGCGGGCGCACGAGGAACCGGAGCTGGACGAAGAGCAGGGCGGCCGCGACGGCCGCGACGAGGAGCCCGGCGCCGAGGAATCGGCTCTGCAGGCCCGCCGCCGGCGCGAACGCGCTCGCGGCGTCGAGGTCGACGAGGACGGACCAGCCCGGGAGGGCCACGGGCCACGAGTGCGAGAGCCGCTCCCCGTCGCCGTCGCCCGGGCCCCGCCCGCCGCTGTCCTCCCCGACGGAGAGCAGCCGTACCCGGGCCCGCGAGCCGGGGCCCTCGGTGGTGACCTCCACGGCCTCGAGGGCGCCGCCGCGACGGTCGACGATGCGTACGCGCGGGGCGCTCGCGGAGGCGTCGCCCGCCAGGGGCACCCGGCCGAACCACCGCTCGGCATCGACCCACGCGACCAGCCGTCCGAACCGGCGGGTCCGGTCGAGCGAGGCGACGGGGGTCGAGATCGCGAAGCGCGGAGCGGTCTCGGGGCCGCCTTCGAAGCCGCCCACGTGCGTCGTGGCCTCCGATCCCTCCCCGAACGATGCGCCCGACGTCGTGCCCACGTCCCCGACCGATGCGAGGACGCGCCCGTCGTCCGCGACGATGGCGAGGCCCACGAAGGCCGGGGCGAGCGGCAGCTTGTTCGCGAGCAGGTGCTGCCGCAGCGGCTCGGAGGCCACGGGATCCGGAGGTCCGGCCGCGTCGGCCAGGCGCGCCCCCTCCCCGCGGATCAGACCATCGGAGGCGAAGTCCTGCGCGCGTGCGGCGAGGGCGACGAGCGACTCCTCGACGAGCAGGGCGCGGGCCTGCGACGAGGCCTGGAGGCGCGCGAGGATCTGCTCGCGCAGGGCGGAGCGCGCCGACGACGAGACCAGCCACGAGGAGACGAGGTAGGCCACGAGGCAGAGGCCGACGAAGCCCAGCGTCAGCTTGTATCGGATCGGGACGCGGTGGAGGGGATCACGCACGGCGGTCGCCCGGGCCGGCGAGCGCGCCGATGGCGTGTCGCGCGACGGCGCGGCGGCGCCTATGCTGGCGCGGGCCACCCCGAGAGCGCAAGGCCCTCCCCGCGAGGGTCCGGCGGAGCTCCTCCCGATGACGCAGCACGCCCCGCCCGTCCTCGTCGCGCTCGTGGGGCCCTCGGGGGCGGGGAAGACGACGCTCGCGGCCGCGCTCGTTCGCCGCTGGTCCGCGGCGGGGCTGCGGGTCGGGTACGTGAAGCACGCGTCCCACGGCTTCGAGATGGACCGTCCGGGCAAGGACACGGATCGGGTCGCGGGGGCGGGCGCCGCCGGCGTCGCCGTCAGCGGGCCGAGCGGCACCGCCTACCTCGAACGCACCGAGTCGCACGATCCCCTGACCCTCGTGGCCCGGTTCTTCCCCACGGCGGACGTCGTCGTGGTGGAGGGCTTCCGGGAGGCCGGCCTGCCCGCCGTGGTGCTGACCGGCGACACCGAGCCCGCGGCGGCGATCGCCGAGGCCCGCGGCAAGGTCCTGGCGGCCGCCGCGCCGGCCCCCCGCCTCGGCGCGGCACGGGCGTGCGCGGGCGCGGTGGCGGTCTTCGACCGGGACGACATCGTGGGGATCGCGGCGCACCTGGAGGCCGTCCTGCGCGTGGGCGCGGGGTCGCCGCGCGCGGCGTCGTAGCGCGCGCGGGCCGATTCGGGAAGGGCGCTTCGCGGCGAGGCCCATCGCAGGGGAGTTCCTCCATCGAAGCGCCGGGACCTCCGAGGAGGCCCCGGCGGGTCGTCGGGCGTCGCTACGCCGTGGCGCCCTCGAGCGCGAGCGCACGGGGGAAGAGGACGTGGTTCTCGAGGTGGACGTGGGTGTGGAGGTCGCGCTCGAACTCGTCGAGGCCCGACCACAGGGCGCGCCACGAGCCGCACGCCTCCTCCGGGGCGACGTAGTCCTGCGCGAGCTCGCGCATGCGGGCGAACACCTGCCCGGCCACCTCGTGCTCGATCTCCATCACGTGGACGGGGCCCTCGACGCCGCAGTGCATGGCGACGGGCCGCCGCGCCTCGATCGCCTTGATCATGGGGAAGAGGATCTCCTCCTCCTTGTCGAGGTGCTGCGAGAGCTCGGCGGAGATGTTGCGCCAGAGCCCGGCGATCACCGGGATCGTCGAGGGGTGCGTGGGACCGTGGACGCGGTTCACCTTCTCCATGAGCGCCGAGAGACGCGGGATCTCGCGCTTCACGTACTCGTGGTGGACGGCGAGCACGTGGTCGATCACCTCGGCCGCGGACGCGTTCGTCCAGTCCCGCGTCTTCGGGGCCGCCGTGGCGGCCGCCTCGAGCTCGGCGATCACCACGTCGGTCTCGATGCCCTTCTCTGCGCACGCCTGCGCCAGGGGGATCTTGCCCTGGCAGCAGTACTCGATGCCGTGGCGCTCGAAGACGCGCGCGGCCGGGGGGAACGCCGTGACGATGCCGGCGACGGTGACGAGGGGATCGAAGCGACTCATGGTGCGGACTCCGTGGTGGGCTGAAACAGTCCCCAGAGTACACGCGTGTCTGACAAATGTCAATGACTATAGTCAAGTCGCGGGGGGGCGCCGCGGGGGAGGGCGGGTGCGCCGGGTGTAACGAGAGACGGGAGCACCCCCCGGAGGAGGAGGGGGGCGTGGGGGGAGGGGGATTCGCAGCACCCCCCCCCGGCACCAGGTGTCCCGGTGGCCAGGATCGGCCCCGCGCCCCCCGCGCCCCCCACATTCATCCACCCGGATGGGTCCCTTGCGCGCCCCGCCCCCACCGGCCCGCCCTTCCGGCCGGCTACTTCCCCGTGAGGGGCCGCGTGGCGCGCGTCAGGAAGAGCAGCGCGAAGCAGGTGTCCGCCGTCTGGAGGTAGGGCGGCTGCGCGCCGGCACCGGCTTCGTCGAGCCAGCTTCCGTCGGCCTGCTGCTTTGCGACGATCCACGCGGCGCCCTTCGGGTACCACGCGCGGCCCTCGAGGTCGGCGAGGCCGAGGATGCGCGCGGCGCGTTCGACCGAGTAGAGGTGGTAGTACTGCCAGGCGCGCGGCCCGATCATGCTGCTGATGTCGATCCCGACGTTGCGCTCGAGGTCGAGGTTCTTGCGCACCCAGCCGAGGCCCTTCTTGACCATGGGGTCGGCCTTCACGTCCTTGACGCCGAGGGCGGCCTGGCAGATGGCGGTGCTGCAGACGCCCGCGCACGTGAGCGAGGCGTAGCTCGCCTCGTCCTGCTGCCCCCCCATCACGTAGCCCCAGCCGCCGTCCTTGCGCTGGAACGCCCGCAGGTAGTCGAGGGCCGCCTTCCACGTGGCCTTCGGGACGTCGACGCCCGCGTCGCGGCAGGCGCGCAGGCCGAGGATCGCGAACTGCGTGTTGCTGAAGTCGCCCTTCGTCGAGCCGTGCTTCTCGACCGGCAGGCGCCGCTCGATGGGCCACCGATCGATGGGCGCGTCGGCGGGCCCCGCGGCCCCCTCGGGACGCGGCGGCGGCGCTACGGTGACGCCGTCCATGCGGAGGTAGGAGCCGTCGGGCGGACCGGGGTAGCCCCACTCGCCGCCCGCCAGCTGGTGGTCGACGAGCCACTGGGCGCAGTGCGCGATCTTGGCCTGGTAGCGGCGCGGGTTCACCTCGGCGAGCGCCATGGCGTGCAGGGCGGTGCGGTATGTGAAGCGCGGGTACGCCTTCTCGAGGACCGCGAGGCCCTTCGCGAATGCGGGGTCCTTCAGGTTCGCCCCCGCGTGCGAGAGCGTGAGCACCACGAGCTCGACGGGCCCGTGGAACGTCTCGTCGGGGAATCCCTCCGCGAATCGCTGCCCGAGCCAGGCGACCCCCTTGTCGATGGCCCCCTGCACGACGGCGGGCGCCGGCCCGTCCTCCGCGACGGCGACGCGGGGCCGCGCACCGCCGCCGAGGACGGCGACGACGAGCGGGAGGGCGACCGCGAACCTTCGGACGGTCATGGGGGCTCCGGGGGTCGATTTCTCTCCAGCCTACCCGGTCCGCCGACCGCGCGGCCCCCCGGAGTTAACGGAAGGTGTCAGACACAAACGCACAACTCGTCGGCAGAACTGGAGGGTGGCAGGTGTCGAGAACGGCGCGGGAGACGCGACCGACGAGCGCCCGGTACCACTCGTGCTCGGTCAGCGCCCGCTCGTGGTCCCGGATGCAGAGTCGCGCGGAACTGGGCGATTGGCCGGTTCGCGACCCAATCTCGAGATGGGACGCTCCCGCGAGCCTCCGCAGGAGCCCGGCGGCCAGGATCCGCTCCACGGGTCGAGCCCGCGCCCCCTCGACGGTACGCCGGGCTCGATCCGCCTCGGGCAGTGCCGCCACAGAGGCTACGACCGTCTCCACGTCGGCCACCGGCACGATGCGCACGGTTCCGTCAGCGCTCTGTGCCTGTTCGTCCATCCACCGGAGGATGTGCTCCGGCGAGGCCGCGATGAGCTCGTCGAGGCTACGAGCGTCGCCCCCGGGAGCGTCCATCGCGGTCGCGAACCAACGGCGAGCGCCCGCCGAGGTCCGCGTCCCGAACACGCGGGCATAGACTGCCGGCGAGTAGGAGGCACCTTCGAGCGCCGCCCGCAGATACGCCTCGACCCAGGATCGGTCGAGCCAAGGCGGGCCGGTCGTCCGAGCGTAGTGCCGGGCGCTGCCGTGCGGGTAGTCCGCCGGCTTCACGACGAGACCCGCATCGACGGCGTTCTGATCGATGTAGGCGATCGCCGCCGACATGTAGCGTCGAGTGCGGATCGGCTTGGCGCGATATCGCGCCTGCACCAGATGCCCCTTCCGATCGCGGGGCGGGTTGAAGCGCCGGACGTAGGGGCTCTCGATGTCCCGCATCGCATCCCCGAGCCTTCCGGCGGGACTGCGCACGATCAGATGTGCGTGATTGGGCATCAGGCAGAAGGCCGCGATGGCCAGGTCTCCCCGGCCCACGCTCCGAGCGACCCGGTCGGAGAACAGGTTGGCGTCGGCATCCCGATCGAACATCGACCGCCGGGAGACCCCCCGGACCATGACGTGCTGCCAGGTCTCCGGCTCGCGGCAACGGCTCGGGTGTCCCATGCAGTGCAGTCGCGCGAGCGCCCGCGGTGGTCACGAGTTAACGGAAGGTGTCTGACACCTTCCGTTAACTCGCCCCCCGGTATCGAGATGCCGGGCACGATCGACGGAGCCCCCCGGCGCCGAAGAGCACCCCTCAGCGGACGCTGACGCTTGCGTGCTCGATCACCAGCGGGATCTTCGGCTTCCCGGGGTCGGGCGTCCCCTGGGCTTCGAGCTTCTTGACGACGTCCATCCCCGCCACGACCTCGCCGAACACGGTGTGCTTGCCGTCCAGCTCGGAGGCGGGTCGGAAGGTGATGAAGAACTGCGAGCCGTCGGAGCTCGGCTGGCCGGTGTTCGCCATCGAGAGCACGCCGGGCTTGTCGTGCCTGGGGCCGCCGCCGAGCTCGCCTTCGAACGTGTAGCCGGGGTCGCCGCTCCCGACGCCCTTCGGACAGCCCCCCTGCGCCATGAAGCCGGGCACCACGCGGTGGAAGGTCAGCCCGTCGAAGAAGCCCAGCTCGGTCAGATAGAGGAAGTTCGCCACGTGCCGGGGGGCCGTGTCGGAGAAGAGGCGGATCGTGATCGCGCCCTGATTCGTCTCGAGCCGCCACTGGTACTCCTCGCCCCGGCCGAACGTGACGTCGGGAAAGCGCGGGAGCCTCGTCCTCCAGCCATCGCCCCTGCGGTCGATCCTCTCCCGGGCGATGTACCCCCGCACCACCGCCAACGCCACCGAGACCGGTCCGTCCTTCGAGAAGTCCTTCGTGAGCGCGACGCCCCGATCGAACGCCCGGTACGTGATCGAGTCGAGCCGCCGCTTGACGAGCGTCGCCCGCTCGGCGGCCGCATCCGCCGGTGCCGCGTCGTAGGCCGTCGCCGCGCGCGCGAGCATCCGCGCGCGGGCCAGCGGATCCTTCTCCTTCTGCGCCAGATCCCACCACGCATCCGTGAGCGCCTGACGCTCCGCCACGCCCTCGCCGGGCGCGAGGGCGTTCGCCGCGAGCTCCGCCAGCGGGCCGCTCCCGCCCTTGGCGAGGTACGGCAGCCCCTCCTCCCAGCGCCCCCGCCCGAACGCGAGGAAACGTCCGACGGCTTCGTTCGCGGCCGGGTCGTCGGGCGTCGCCTCGAGCACCTTGCGCGCGACCACCGCCGCGGCCGACGACTTCCGGAAGGCATCGAGCCACGCGCCGATCTCCGACGCCCGCGCGACGAGCCCCCCCAGCTTCGCCGTCTTCGCGAGCGTCTTCGCCGCCGACACCGCCCGCGCCGCCGATCCCGGATCGTCGGACGCCAACGCGACGCCCGTGACCTCGACGCAGGCAGCCGCCGCCTCGGCGACCACGGTCATGTCCTTCGCGCCGCGCGCGACCGCCTCGACGGCGGCGAGGCCGCGCGCCGCCCGATCCACCTGGAACGCGGCCGCGATCCGGTCCACCGCCTCGAGGGCGAGCCGGACGTCGCGCACCCCCTCCGCAAGCGCGATGGCCTGGTCGAGGAGCACGTACCGACGCACCGCGTCGCCCTCCGACGCCTGCGCACGCTCGAGGAGCGTCCGCGCGAGCGCGCGGCGCACCTCCGCATCCTTGCTCTCGTACCCTGCCCGGTGCTCCTTCTTGAGCTCCGTGGTCGCGTTCGCCCGGGCGGCCGGCTCTGGGATCGACGCGGGCCCCTCGTCGCCGTGGGCGGGCCATCCGCGCACCCCGGCGAACAGGAGCAGGAAGACGCCGGCGAGCCGCGTGCGCCACTTAACGGACGACGGCGCGCTGGACCTCATCGCGTCATGGTACCGGACCGCGGTCGCGGGCACGACGCGCCAGGTCCGCGCCCGAGTGTCCTTGGGGTCCGACGTGAAGCGGAGGCAGGGGGCGGCGGGGGCAGGACCCCCGCAGGCGCGCGGCGCCTACTTCGTGTCGGCGGGGCGGGTCCAGCGGAATCCCTCGCCGAAGCAGCCGACGACCCTCTCCACCTCGAGGACGCCGTCCCTCGCGGGCTGCCCGATCGACATCGACGTGGGCCCGAGCTCGCACCACCGGTTGGACCACGCGATCCCGCCGCCGCCGTAGGGATGGACCTCCCACGCCTCGGGACGCCCACCGGCCGCGAGTCCGCCGATCCAGCGTCCCGACTCCGCCTCGCGCCAGAAGACCCACCGATCGACGCCCCCGTCGCCGGCCTCCTTGCGCTCGAGCGTCACGAAGGGCTGCTCGGTCGACACCCTCTCGTCGCCGGCCTCGACGGCGATCGTCCAGCGGGCGACGACCTCGCCCCCCGCGTCGGAGCGCTCCTCCCACGCCCCGGCGAGCGGCGTGAACGCCGCGACGACGGGGTCGGGCCGCTTCGGGAACCGCTTTCGCAGGCGGCCCACCAGGGCCCGGTCGGCGGCGTCGGCGGGGGCCTCTTCCTTCGATCCCGGACGGACGCCCACGTGCTCGATGCGCACTCGGGTCCGAAGCGCATCGAGCTCGTCGAGCTCGATCGACGTCCACGTCGTCGCCGTGCCGCCGAGGAGAGGGATGCGCGGAGCGACGAACGCCAGCACCGGCGTCGCAGTCCAGCCCGGATCGTCCAGCGCCGCCGACGCGTCGGGATGGCGACGGATCGCGCCCCCGGGCTTCAGGTCGACGCTCGCCTGGCCTCCGTCCGTCGCGACGACGCCCTCGACGGTCGTGAGGGCGGCCCACACGTCCGCCCGCGGAGCCGAGATCAGGATCGGGGGCGGAGGGAGGGGCTCCGTCTCACCCCAGGCCGGGCGCGCGAGAACCGGAGCACCCAGCATGAGCACCAGGGCGGCGAAACGTCGCATGCGGGCCTCCGACGGAGGGAACGGTCCTGCTCGCGGAGAGGTTCAGCGCCGCAGACTGCGCGCGGCCCCCTACCGCCCGCCCGCCGCCTGGCGCTCCGCGGCACGTCCGTGTCCGCCGCCAGGGTCGGAGATGCGCCCCACGCGTCGTAGAAGGAGCGCGCCTTCTCGAACGTGTTCCGCCCGGTCGCACGGCGCCGTTCGGGCCCCGCTGGTATCCTCTCCCCCCGTCCGGGACGTGCCGCACGGGGGGCGCCCGCCGGACGATGCAACGCCGGAGGTGATCCCATGACGCCCGCGCGAACGCTCCCCGCCCGACGGAGCCGCTTCCCCGCGACGTTCCTGTCGCTCGCGCTCCTCGCCCTCCTCGCCTCGCTGCCGGTCCTTCCCGCGGGAGCCGGCGAGCGGGTGCGCGCGAAGGGCACGACCGTCCGCATCGAGCCGCCCGAGGGGTTCGTGGCGGCCGAGCGCTTCACCGGCTTCCAGCGCGAGGACGCCCAATCGTCGATTCAGGTGTACGTCGTGCCCGGGCCGCGATCGGAGATGGCGAAGGGAATGACGCGGGAGGGCCTCGCCTCGCGCGGCATGACGCTGATCGCCGCCACCACCCAGACCGTGAACGCCCAGGACGCGCTCGTGCTCCACGTCGAGCAGGACGCGAACGGCGTCGCGCACGAGAAGTGGCTCGTCGTCGCGGGCGACGAGACGGTCACGGTGATGCTCGTCGGAACGACGCCGAAGTCCGCCGACGCGAAGCTCCGCGCGGCAGTACGGGCAGCCCTCCTCGGCGCGACGTGGGACGCGGGTGCGCCGACGGACCTCTACGAGGGGCTTCCCTTCCGCCTGACGCCCGCGGGGACGATCACCGACGTCCAGCGCATGGGCGGCAACGTGCTGCTGACGGAGCCCGGCCGCCCGAAGACCGGAGCCGAGGGCCATCCGCTCTACCTCGCGGGCATGTCCCACAGCCCAGTCGCGGTCGGCGACCTCGCCGAGTACTCGAAGAGCCGCGCCGCGCGAACAGAAACCGTGAATGCCGTCGAGAACCTGCGCGGACGGGAGACGAAGGTGGCCGGGCTCGACGCCTACGAGATCGTCGCCGACGCGAAGGACGCAAAGTCCGCGGCATCCCTCCTGCTCTACCAGGTGCTCGTTCCCGACGGGAAGGGGTACTGGCTCGTGCAGGGCCTCGTTGCGGCGGAGCGCTCGGCGGAGTGGCTGCCCCTCTTCCGGAAGATCACCGAGTCGATCCGGAAGCAGGAGCCCGGTCCGGCGGCGCCCGCGAAGACCGGGGAGGAGCCGAAGCCCCCGACGAAGCCCGCCTCGGGCGGCGGGAAGTGACGGCCCCCGGCGCCCCCCCACTCCTGTCGTCGA
>JAYTCP010000122.1:0-2374 GCA_043736435.1 Planctomycetia bacterium
CGCCGTCCGCCTCGGGGTGGTGCTCGAGCTGCTCGGAAAGCCCGACCTCCCGACGGTGAACGAGTCGATAGTCCTCGTGCAGCCCGCCCACGTCCAGAAGCTGTCGGGCCGCGCGCTCTCCGAGGAGGAGCGCGACGCGGCGCGCGCGACCCTCCTGCGCGAGCGACTCGCGGGGTAGGAAGGGCGCCCGAGACCGTCGCGGCCGAGGATCTCGGAGACGGCGGCCCCGAGCGGCACGCCCTGTGCTTCTCCAGCCCCGGCGGTCCGCGCGGCGCGCGTGGCCGGCTTCGCCGTGCCGGATCGGCACGGGGGACCCGACCACCGCGCCGCTCCGGCCCGTCCGAGGCCGCCCGCGGGCCACGGCTATACTCCGGACCGACGGGGTCGCCGTGCCCCCCGCGCAAGGCCGAAGCACCGGGGGCATCCCTCCCGGCTTCCCGCCGTCCCCCGTCCGGAGCCGCTGCCATGTTCGATCGCTTCACCGACCGTGCCCGCAAGGTGATGGGCCTCGCCCGCCAGGAGGCGCAGCGCTTCAGCCACGACTACATCGGGACCGAGCACATCCTGCTCGGGCTCGTCCAGGAGGGGTCGGGCGTCGCGGCGAGCGTGCTCAAGAATCTCGACATCGACCTGAAGAAGATCCGCCAGGAGGTCGAGAAGCTCGTCTCCACCGGCACCACCATGGTGACCATGGGCCAGCTGCCCTTCACCCCGCGCGCGAAGAAGGTGCTCGAGCTCTCGCTCGAAGAGGCGAGCAACCTCGGCCACACCTACATCGGCACCGAGCACCTCCTCCTCGGCCTCATCCGGGAGAGCGAGGGCATCGCGGCCCAGGTGCTCAAGAACCTGAAGGTGAAGGTGGAGGACGTCCGGGAGGAGGTCCTCGAGCTCCTGGGCGCCGAGCCCACCGAGAACGGCGGCGGCGGCACCCCGGGCGAGGAGTCGGCCGAGGAGGGCGCCTCCGGCAGCAGCGGCGCGAGCCAGGGCCGCGCGTCCGGCCAGGCGGCGGGCGGGAAGTCGAAGACGCCGGCGCTCGACGCGTTCGGCCGCGACCTGACCGAGCTCGCGCGCGACAACAAGCTCGACCCCGTGATCGGCCGCGCCGACGAGATCGAGCGCGTCATCCAGATCCTCTCGCGCCGCACGAAGAACAACCCGGTCCTGCTCGGCGAGGCGGGCGTGGGCAAGACGGCCATCGTCGAGGGGCTCGCGCAGCGCGTGATCTCGGGCGAGGTCCCCGACCTCCTCCGCAACCGCCGCATCGTGGTGCTCGACCTGGCCATGATGGTCGCCGGCACGAAGTACCGCGGCCAGTTCGAGGAGCGCATCACGGCGGTCATGACCGAGGTGCGCCGCAGCAAGAACGTGATCCTGTTCATCGACGAGCTCCACACCCTCGTCGGGGCGGGCGGCGCCGAGGGCGCCATCGACGCGAGCAACGTCCTGAAGCCGGCCCTGTCGCGCGGCGAGGTGCAGTGCATCGGCGCCACCACGCTCGACGAGTTCCGCAAGTACATCGAGAAGGACGGCGCGCTCGAGCGGCGCTTCCAGACCGTGATGGTGGACCCGCCGACGAAGGAGGAGGCCTACGAGATCCTCCTCGGCCTCCGCGACAAGTACGAGGCCCACCACCGCGTGCGCTACACGAACGAGGCGCTGCGCTCGGCGGTCGAGCTGTCCACCCGGTACGTGACCGGCCGGTTCCTCCCGGACAAGGCCCTCGACGTCGTCGACGAGGCGGGCGCCCGCGTCCGCCTGAAGTCGATGACGCAGCCGCCCGACCTCAAGAACCTCGACGGAGACATCGCCCGCCTCGACGTCGAGAAGGAGGAGGCCGTCGGCTCCCAGGACTTCGAGCGCGCGGCGCAGCTGCGCGACCAGGCCCAGAAGCTCCGCCGCAAGAAGGAGACGATGCTCCGCGAGTGGCGCGAGACGACGAAGAAGGTGGACGGCGTCGTCGACGACGACGTGATCCGCGAGACCGTCAGCAAGATGACGGGCGTGCCCCTCACCCGCCTCGAGAAGAGCGAGGCCGAGCGCCTGCTCCAGATGGAGGCCGAGCTCCACAAGGCCGTCGTCGGCCAGGAGGAGGCGGTCCGGTCCATCGCGCGGGCGATCCGCCGCAGCCGCGCGGGGCTGAAGGACCCCCGCCGCCCCATGGGCTCGTTCATCTTCCTGGGCCCCACGGGCGTCGGCAAGACGCACCTCGCCAAGGCGCTCGCCCGGTTCATGTTCGGGGACGAGGACGCCCTCATCCAGATCGACATGTCCGAGTACATGGAGAAGCACAACGTCAGCCGCCTCGTGGGCGCGCCCCCGGGCTACGTCGGCTTCGAGGAGGGCGGACGCGCTCGGTGAGCTGGCCGCCCTCCTC
>JAYTCP010000123.1:0-5239 GCA_043736435.1 Planctomycetia bacterium
GCGGTCGAGGGCGGGCCGAGCTTCGAGGTCGTGCGCGACACGAAGGACGGCAGCTACACCTTCTACGCGGTCGACGAGATGGTGGGCGGCAAGGCCTACGTCGTCGAGAACCCGACCGTCGTGGTGTCGGGCCGCACGTACAACCTGACGCGCGTCGAGGGCGAGCCCCGCGCGTGGCGCCTCGTCGGCCTGGACGCGGCTGGCAGCGATGCGCGCGACGGTCAGCTGAACATCACCCTGTTCGGCAAGACCCTGTCGACGCGTGTCGGCCTCTCCGGCATCGGCATCGGCGTGAAGTAAGGCCCCTCGCGACGCCCCCCGGCGTCGCACGGTCCTTCCGGGAGGGCGCGCGGGCAACCGCGCGCCCTGCCTCGTTACGGCGACGCGCCCTGCCGCGTCGGGAGAGAGATCCGGGCCTGTACGACCCCGACGGTAGGGGGGCAGCGCCGCTCCGGCCCGGGGATCGATGGCGGGAGGGCCTCGCGATCCCGCTGTGAGGCCCGATGCGCTCGAACGAACCCATAGATGTTGACTCGGCACGGGGGAGTCGCCTATACCTGTGCCGTTGTGCCGTGTGTCCGGAGGCATACATCGATGCGTAGAGCGTCTCGTTCCTGGCTCCGGGCGCCCCTCGCGCAAGCAGCCTCCCTCTTCCTCGTGGCCGTTGCCCTCGGCGGCCCTGGGTGCGGGTGCAACGAGGACTCGGACCTGGGCGGGATCGGCTGCGCGTGCGTGGAGACGGTGCTCTTCGCGTCCGCGCCGCCGGTCACGATTCCCCAGAACGTCGCCCTGATCAACCTGGTCCAGGATCCCTCCACGGGGTGCATCGGCTTCGGCCCCACGATCGCGACCTTCCCGACGGTCTACATGGCGGCGAGCGACCTCGGGACCATCGTGCGGATCGACACGAACACGGGGGTCGTCCTCGGCGAGTACGCGACCGCGCCCCGCGGTCTCCTGCTGAGCCCGTCGCGCACGACCGTGGACCGGTTCGGCGAGTGCTGGGTGGGCAACCGCACGCCGTTCCCCCTGGCGACGGTGGACCCGGGCTCCGTGATGCGGGTGGGCATCGCCAACGGCGGCACGCGGGGGATCCGCTCGGGTCCGCTCGGCGGCCCGTACACGTTCACGCCGAGCCTCACGGGCCAGTACCTCCAGGGTCCGTTCACGTACTTGAGCCCCTCGGTCGTCGACCGGGACGGCGACGGGTTCATCCGCACCTCGTCGGGCCTCGCGGACGTCCTCCCCTGGGACGCCGGGGCGACCGGGGGCAACGACCTCGGCGGCATCTCGCTGGCGGAGGACGAGTGTGTCGTGACCTTCGCTCGTGTCGCGACGGGCGGAACCCGTGGTCTCGCCATCGACTGCGCGAACGACCTCTGGGTCGGCGGCACGAACGGCTCGATCTGGCAGAAGGTCAGCGGCAGCACCGGGATCCCCGGCATCACCCGGAACATCGGTTCCGCGTATGGCGGCATGATCAACGGGAACAACGTGCTGTGGTCGGTCCAGCGCAACGTCGGCATCAACCTGCACGACATCGCCGCCAACACGACCACGTTCGTCGCCGCCTCCGGCATCTACGGGATCGCCATCAACCCGTGCAACGGCACGGTGTGGACGTCGAGCCTCGGGGCATCGATCGAGCCCGTCTTCAACAACGTCCTCGCGAACCAGCTCCGGCGATGGAGTTCAGCCGGGGTCCTGAACGGCGCCTCGTCCCAGCCCACGGGAGCGCAGGGCCTGAGCGTCGATCAGCCGGGAGACGTCTGGGTGGCCCAGGTGATCGGTGGGGATGTCTGGAGGTTCAGCTCGGCGGGCACCCTCCTGAACACGATCTCGACGGACATCTCCGGCGCCACCGGGACCGCCGTGGACCAGAACGGCAAGATCTGGGTCTCCGACCTGCTCGCCGACGCGGCGCGCCGCATCGATCCCGCGGGGCCCGCCGTCGACCTCACCGTTCCCCTACAGCCCGGCTCGAGACCCTACAACTACAGCGACATGACCGGGAAGTCCGCGCTCAGCAGCTGCGGCGAGATCGGCTTCGCGGTCCTCACGCACGACTCCCTGTGCCCCGGCCTCGCCTGGGGCCGGGTCACCTGGCAGACGACCGGCGAGTCCGTCCGCTGCACGGTGACCGCCGAGGCGCGCGCCTCCGACGACCCCCTCAACTACCCCACGACCTGGACGCCCGTCCTCAACGGCCAGTCCTTCTGCGGCCAGCCCCCCGTCCTCGGCCAGTACGTCCAGGTGCGCGTCACCCTCAACCGTCCGCCCGGCTGCCCCCCGTCCTGCAACCCGCAGCTCTGCTCCCTGAGCGTGGAGTGCTGCGAGACCCAGGGCGCCTCCAACTTCCCGCCCGCCGTGACGATCGACCCCCCGATCACCATCCCGCCTCCGGTTGGCCCCACCGCGCAAGTCACCGTCTCGGGCCGCGTCGTCGATCCCAATGGGGGCGCGCCCCTCGCCAGCTGGCGCGTGGGTGGGGTGGACGCCGGACCCGCCGTGCTCGACGCGACGGGCGGCACGCAGCTCACCCGAGACTTCCCCGACGGGATCACGGAGGTCTCGCTCACGGCGTTCGACGGGCAGAACACCGTGACGGCGAAGACCACGGTGACGGTGGGCGACCACGTGGCCCCGGTCGTGACGTGCCCGTCGGGCCCGCCGATCCGGTCCGGCTCGATCGTCGTCCGCGCCTTCGAGCCCGCGGTCCCCGATCTCCTGCCGGGGACGACCGCCACCGACAACCTGGCGCCGCCGGTCCAGCTCATGCTCTCCCAATCGCCGCCCGCGGGCACCCTGGTCCAGCAAGGGACACGGCGCATCGTCGTCAGCGCCGCCGACCCGGCGGGCAACGTGGGCTCCTGCGAGGTCCTCTTGACCGTCGACGGCGTCGTCAGCGTCACGGGCGTCGTCCAGTACCAGGTCGTCCCCGTAGGTACCACTGTTTCGGTGACCGCGACGTACGCCGTGCCCCAGGCGGAGATCGCCCAGTCCACGGTGCTCCTCAACGGCGCGCCCGTGCTCGTGACGCCCGGTGCCTTCGTGGGCCCGCTGGATCTCGTCCTCGTCGCGGGCGACTACGAGCTTCAGATCGTGGTCTCAAACCTCGGGGGCGTCGCCTCCAGGTCCGCCCTGGTCCCCTTCCGAGTTCAGTAGGGCCGGCGCGCCGGGTCCCCCTCCTTCCTCCGCCCCTTTCCGTCAGCGCTTCGGGCGGTTCGAGAGCACCAGCAGGTCCGAGCGCTGGCCGCCGGACAGCTTCGACGCGAGGAGCTCGGCGCTGCCCTTCGCGTAGGGCGCGGACTTGGCCTCGCGGATCGCGAGCACGACGCGGGTGGGGCCGAGCCAGAGGGCCATGAGCTCCTCCTCGGTCAGGAGGATGCCCTTGCCGTCCTTCTCCGACCACGGCGGCACGATCTCGCCCTGCTTGCCCGCGACCTTGAAGTGGATGTCCTCGTAGAAGCGGATGCCCTGCGGGAAGATGTCGAAGCACACGACGTCGGCGCCGTCGCGCTGCTCGCGCGCGAGGAGGGAGGCGAGCTCGCGGGGTGAGCGCACGACGTCGACGGTGGCGAGGCCGAGGTCGATGGACCACAGGAGCGCCGCCGCCGAGAGGACGAGCGCGGTGGCGCGCTTCGCCGGCGTCTTCAGCCAGCGGAAGAGGAGCGGCATCAGCGCGAGCCCGAGGGCCCCGATGGCGACGGGCCCCGCGGCCGGGGCGCCGCGCGGGTCGCCGAGCTGCTTGATGTTCCACGTGTGGACGATGCCCGTCCAGCCGACGATCGCGACCGGGATGCCCAAGAGCGCCGGGAGCGCGCTGCGCCAGGAGAGGCGGCGGGCGGCGCGGGGATCGGGGTCGGAGAGGATCGCGTCCAGGCGGGCGGCGACGATCACGATCAACGGGAGCAGCGCGGGGAGGATGTACGTGTAGAGGCGGCTCTTGCCGATGGAGATCAGGACGAGCACCGACACCGCCCAGCCCCAGGCGAACCGCTCGCCCGCGCGCGGGCCCCGCAGCCAGGGGCCTTCGATCCGGTGGCGGATCCGCGCCTTCCACAGGAGGTGGGGCCACGGGATGAGGAAGCCGAGGAGCGTCGCCGCGTACAGCCACACCGGCGCGAATCCGCGGGGCCCGCTCTTCGAGAAGCGGCCCCAATGCTCGTACAGGACGAAGTGCTCGAGGTAGCCCGGGTTCGCACGCTCCATCAGCACGTACCACGGCGCCGCGATGGCGATGGCGACGAGCCACGCCGTCGGCGACACGAGGAGCCTCAGCATGCGGTCCCACCGCACGCCGAGCGCGGCCCACGTGAATCCCACGAGCGCGGGCAGCACCGCGCCGAGCGCGCCCTTCGCGAGGAGACCGAGGCCCACGGCGACGCCGAGTGCCACGCGGGGCTTCCAGCCGTCGCTCCGGAGGCCGTGCCACGCCGCCAGCAGCGCGCCCGCGACGCAGGCCGCGAGCGGCATGTCGGTGGTGACGCTGCGCGAGAAGCCCATGCCGCCGAGGCTCGTGGCGCCGATCATCGCGGCGAACCACGCGGCGCGCCGACGTCCCGTCCACTGCCCGGCGAACGCGAACGCGATCGCGCACCACGCGGCGCCCGCGAGGAGGTCGGGGAAGCGCGCGGCGAAGGGCGTGACGCCGAACATCTGGTACGAGCCGATGGCCATCCAGTACAGGAGCGGCGGCTTGTCGACGAACCGCATCCCGTTCTCGCGCGGGGTCACGAGGTCGTTCGCGCGCATCATGTCGAGCGCGACGCCGGCGTAGCGGCCCTCGTCGGAGTCCCACAGATCGCGCACGCCGGCGAAGGCCGACAGCAGCAGCAGCGCCAGGAGGAATGCGACGACCGCGTCGCTGCGGCGGATGCGCGGCGCCCCCGAGATCGCGTCGGGGGCGAGGAAGGGGGGGAGGATTCCGGGGGCGGCGGGGGCGGCGGGGGCGGCGGGAGCGGCGGGGGAAGGCGCCGCGCTCTCGGCGCCCGTTCCCAGTTCGTCCGGCGCGCGGTCGGTGGTCATCCCGGGCGATCTTCGCCCCGCGGTCGCCGGGGTCGTCGGAAAACCCCGGATGGATCGACGGCGCACCTGAGCCTCACGTCCCCCGGACCCGTGCGTCCGCGGGCGGGCGCCCGGCGTTCAGCTCGGCCGTGACGTCTCGAGCAGGTAGAGCGCCGAGACCACGAGGGCGTGCGTGATCTCGCCCCGTCGCACGAGCTCGCGGGCGTGCGCA
>JAYTCP010000124.1:0-1631 GCA_043736435.1 Planctomycetia bacterium
CGCGCACGCCGAGCAGCGCGCGGCCGACGGACTCGTGGACCTCCCCCGCGATCGGGATCCCCGCGACCGTGGTCACCACGTCGCCGGGCCACAGCACGCCCGCCGCGGGCCCGCGCAGGTCCACGGTGTCGATCACCGCGCCCACGGGCTCCTTCCCCGAGGCCGCGCGGAGCGCCTCGAGGTCCTTCGGCGTCGGCGTCGGATCGCGCGCGGGCGCGGGCCCGAAGGCCACCCCGAGGTCGCCGGGGTCGAAGCACCCGTCCGAGCGCAGGCGTTCGATCCACGGGCGGACGGCCGCCACCGGGCGAACGGCGATGGCGTGGGCCCGGGGCTTCGAGGGGTCCCGGTCCACGACGAAGCCGATCCACGCGCCCGTCCCGTCCACCACGGGAGCGCCCGGGGTGACGCGGAGCGCGGCGTCGTCCTCGAGGCGCAGCATCACGGGCCACGTGCCCTTGGGGGCGGGGCGGGCGTCCATGCCCCGACGCTGCACCTTGCGGCCCCCGACCGTCGCCGGGTCGAACCACTCGATCGTGCTCGGGAGGAGCGCCCGCACCGTCGGACGCGCGTCGCTCCCCGTGCCCACCACCAGCGCGCGCCCGAACGTCGCGCCCGCGGCGGGGGCCGACGGGACCTCCAGGGGCCGCAGGTCGCGCCGGCGCGTCAGCATGCGCACGAGGCCGACGTCGGCGTACCACGTGCGCGCGACCGCGACCGCCCGCTCCCAGGGCGCGCCCACGGAGCGGGCCCACAACGTGCGCGCCGGGAAGGTCTCGGCCATCCCCGCGAGCCAGTCCCAGGTCGTCACGACGAGCCCGTCGGCGCCGATCAGCGTGCCCAAGGCCTCGACGGCGTCGTCGGAGGGCGGGGCCTCGCCTGTCGTGGAGGCGAGCACCACCGTGGCCCGCAGGAGCGCGAGCGACGCCGGCCGCTCCGCGTCCACGACGTCGCCGCCCACCGAGCCGTTGCCCTCGTCGTCGGACCGCGCGGGGAACGCGGCGCCGACGATCAGGGCGGCTGCCAAGAGGAGGCGACGCACGGGGGAGATCGGTCCCTTCCGAGGGGGTGCGGCCCGCGGGGTCAGTTGCCGAACGACCCGCCGAAGATGCCCTCGAGGTCGAAGGGATCCTCCTCCTCGATCTTGTACGCCTTCATCTTCTCCACCGTCTCCGCGCCGACGGCCGTGCGGATCTTCGTGTCGCGCTCGGCCGTGATCGCGATCACGTCCCCGAGCTTCGAGAAGATCTTCGGCAGGCTCCGCACCGCGATCGCCGTGCGCTTGACCGGGTCGTCCTTGGCCGCCTCGAGCTCGCGCCGCAGCGTCTCCGCGTCGCTCTCGGGCTCCGCCATCAGCTTGAGGAACCGCTCGCCCGCGTCCTGGTACGCCTTGCGCACGTCGGCCTCCTGCGCGGCCGAGATCGAGAGCTCGCGCGCCACGTCCCGCAGCGGCAGTCGCTTCTTCTCCGGCGCCTCGGACGCCGCCTTCTCCCGCGCCTCGCGGCGGTCGAGCGCCGTCTCGGCGGCCTTGACGACGAGGGCCTCCAGCGCCTCCGCCGTCAGCGTGCCGATCGCCGCCGCGGTCACTCCCACGGGACTGCCCGGCTTCCCCGCGACCGCGGCCCCGCCCGGCG
>JAYTCP010000125.1:0-3783 GCA_043736435.1 Planctomycetia bacterium
CCCGCGCCCGAAAGGCACCCATGTCCCCGATCGCCGCCGACACCCTCACCGCGAGCACGATCGCCCTCATCGTGGGCGGCGTCCTCCTCTTCATCTTCCTGGTGATCGTGCTGAAGTTCTTCAAGCTGTGGATCCAGGCCTACTTCAGCAAGGCGCCGGTCCCGCTGTTCGCGCTCGTGGGCATGTGGCTGCGGAAGGTGAACGCGGGCGTGATCGTGAACGGCCGGATCATGGCGGTGCAGGCCGGCCTCAAGGTGGACACGCCGGAGCTCGAGGCCCTCTACCTGGCGGGCGGGCACGTCCCGAACGTGATCCGCGCCATGGTGGCCGCCGACCGCGCGGGGATCCCGCTCGACTTCAAGACGGCGAGCGGCATCGACCTCGCGGGCCGCAACGTGCTCGAGGCCATCCAGACGAGCGTGAACCCGAAGGTGATCGACTGCCCGGACCCGAGCAAGGGCAAGGACACCATCGACGCCGTCGCGAAGAACGGCATCCAGATCCTCGCCCGCGCGCGCGTGACCGTGCGCACGAACATCCGCCAGCTGGTCGGCGGCGCCACGGACGAGACGATCATCGCCCGCGTGGGCGAGGGCATCGTGGCGACCATCGGCTCCGCGAACGACCACAAGGAGGTCCTCGCGAACCCGGACCGGATCAGCAAGGCGGTGCTCGCCAAGGGCCTCGACGCGGGGACGGCGTACGAGATCCTCTCCATCGACATCGCGGACGTGAACGTCGGCGACAACATCGGCGCGCGGCTCCAGGCCGACCAGGCCGAGGCCGACAAGCGCGTGGCCCAGGCGAAGGCCGAGGAGCGCCGCGCCCTCGCGGTCGCGCGCGAGCAGGAGATGCAGGCCGCGGTCGTCGAGAACCGCGCGAAGGTCGTGCTCGCCGAGGCGGAGATCCCCTTGGCCATCGCCGCCGCGTTCAAGGCCGGCCACCTCGGGGTGCTCGACTACTACAACCTGAAGAACGTCCAGGCCGACACGGACATGCGCCGCAGCCTGTCGGGGGGCGAGAAGGGCACCTCGTGAGCCCCGGGCTCCCGCCGCTCGTCGCGGCGACGGACATGAAGGACCTGATCGGGATCGTCGTGTTCGTGCTGATCGTGCTCGGGCAGGTCCTCAGGCCCGGGCAGAAGAAGCCCGGCGCGCCGAAGCCGGCCGCGCCGACCCCGTCGTCGGACACCTCGCGCAACGCGCCGGCGGCCGAGCCCATGGCCGAGCAGGAGCGCCCGACGCCGCGCTCGGCGGGCTCGTACGAGGGCACCTCCCGCAACGCGCCGGCGGCGGAGCCCATGACCCCTCCCGAACGCGCGAGGGCTCCCACCCCCAGCCGCGCGGCAAGGCGTGCCCCTGCCCCCGCCCCCGCACGGGCGCGGCTCACCCACCAGGCTCCGGTCGAGGGGCTGCACACCGCGGAGGCGCGTCGCCGCGAGGCCGACCCCATGGGCTTGGCCCTGCCGACGGCGGAGGACATGCCGGGCGCCCACTCCGCGGCCCACGGCGAGCACCTGGCCGACCTCGAGACCACCTCGCTCAAGTCGAACCGTCACCCGGGCATGGCCCCCACGGCGGCCGCGGCTCCCAAGCAGCGGCAGTTCGTGAATCGGGGCCGCGCACTCCTCGGCTCCGGGCTCGAGGGACGCGACCGGCTGCGCGGCGCGTTCGCGTGGACCGTGGTCCTCGGGAGCCCGAAGGCCAAGACGTACGGACGCCCCGCAGCGCGGCCGTAGCCCCGCGGGCCGGGTTCCCGCCCCCGTCGGGCCTGATCGGCCTGAAAACCAGGGATTCCCGAACGTGGCCTCGCCCCGGACGACCGGGGCGTGGTACGACCTCCCCCCGCGGAGGTGCCCCGTGCTGCGCAACCCCTCGTCGTCGCGTTCCCTCGCCGTCGGCCTCCTGCTCTTGGCCGTCGTGGGCGCCCTCGCGGCCCTGCTCGTCTCAAAGGGCAACCCCGGCAACATGGGGATGTGCGGTGCCTGCTTCCTCCGCGACGAGGCGGGAGCGCTCGGCCTGCTCGGCAAGGGCGCGCCCGGCGCTCCCCCACCGCCCGCCTACGTACGCCCGGAGCTCGTGGGGCTCGTGCTCGGCGCGTTCGCGCTGGGGCTCGCGCGCCGCCGCTTCGTCGCGCGCTCGGGCAGCCACGCGGCGACGCGGCTCGTCGCGGGCGCGTTCATGGCGATCGGCGCGCTCGTGTTCCTCGGATGCCCGTTCCGGATGCTCCAGCGCCTGGGCGGCGGCGACGCGAACGCGTGGTTCGGGCTCGCGGGCTTCGTGCCCGGCGTGCTCGTGGGGCTCGCGTTCGAGCGGAAGGGCTACGGCGTGGGCAGCACGGCGCCGGCCCCCGTGGGCGTCGGCCTGCACGCGCCCGTGCTGTTCGGGGGCCTCCTCGTGCTCGCGGGCGCCGGCGTGCTCTTCGGCCCCGGGCTCGCCGCCACCGGAGGACCGGCGCACGCGCCGT
Source organism: Planctomycetia bacterium (assembly GCA_043736435.1). Lineage (GTDB taxonomy): Bacteria > Planctomycetota > PLA2 > PLA2 > JAEUHO01 > JAYTCP01. Next base: position 2,467 of record JAYTCP010000125.1, read on the forward strand.
GGATGATCGCGCTCGGCATCGGGCTCGTGGCGGGCGGGATCCTGTCGGCGACGGGCTTCTGCGCGGTCAGCGCCGCGCGCCAGGTGGTGGCGCGGCCCAAGGCCCAGCTCCTCGGCGCCGCGGCGCTCGTGCTCGGCTACGCCGCGGTCGCCCTCGCCACGGGGACCTTCAAGGGTGGCTTCGAGGGCCAGCCCCTCGCGCACTCGGACGGGCTGTGGAGCGTGCTCGCGATGTCGCTCGTGGGCTTCTGCGGCGTGCTGGCCGGCGGCTGCCCGGTGCGCCAGGTGGTGATGGCGGGCGAGGGCAACGGCGATGCGTTCGTCACGGTGCTCGGGATCCTGCTCGGCGCGGCGATCGCCCACGGCCTCGGCCTCGTGAGCTCGCCGGTGGCGGGCCCCACGGCCTTCGGGAAGGTCGCCGTCGGGATCGGTTGGGCGTACGGCCTGGCGTACGCCGGCGCGTTCGTGCTCGGACGGCGCTCCCCGGAGGCGACCGCACGGCCCGGCGCCGGAGGCACTACGCGCGCGGGAGCTCGGGCGGAGCCGCCGGGTCCGTAGCCTCGGACGCGCGCGCGTAGCCCGGGATCCCCTGCGTCCCCGAGAGGTCCTCGAAGGACGGCGGGGCCACCACCTCCTCGAGGCCGCCGCCGGCCACGACGCGTCCGTCGACCAAGTGCACGGCGCGGTGCGCGTCCTTCGCGAGCCGCACGTCGTGCGTGACCACGACGAGGGTCTGGCGGTCGCTGGCGTTCAGGTCCCAGAGCAGGCGGCGGATGTCGGCGGCGGTGCGGCCGTCCAGGTTGCCCGTGGGCTCGTCGCACAGCAGGAACCGCGGCTGGTTCTGGAGCGCGCGCGCGATCGCGACGCGCTGGCGCTCGCCGCCGGACAGCTGGCTCGGCCGGTGCTCGCGGCGCTTGCCGAGCCCCACGCGGTCGAGGATGCGCTCGGCGCGCGCGCGGGCCTCGTGCTTCTCGTGCCGCCACGCGGAGGGCGCATGCATGATCATGGAGGGCAGCATCACGTTCTCGAGCGCCGTGAGCTCGGGGAGCAGGTGGTAGAGCTGGAAGACGAAGCCCATCACGCGGTTGCGCAGGTTGGCGCGTTCCGCCGCGGAGAGCGACGCGCGGTCGCGCCCCTCGTAGTGGATCGTGCCGGCGTCCGCATGGTCGAGCCAGCCGAGGACGTGGAGGAGGGTGCTCTTCCCCGAGCCGCTCGTGCCGAGGATCGCCAAGATCTCGCCCTCGCGCACGTCGAGGTCGACGCCGCGGAGCACCTCGAGGGTCTCGGCGCCGATCTTGTAGCGCTTCGTGAGCCCGCG
>JAYTCP010000126.1:0-9686 GCA_043736435.1 Planctomycetia bacterium
CACCGCGATACGTCGAGGCGAGGCCCGACGACGAGGCGCTGCGCCGAGGAGGAGGGGAGGCCAGGGACGCGCTGCGCGGCCCTCGCCTCCCGCGACGCCCGGGCCGCAGCGGTCGCGCCCGGCCTTCCGTCTTCGGCAGCCCGCCTCTGTGCCTGCCTACGACATGCCCTCTTCCCGACGAACGAAGAGCGCGCTCACGCTGCGCTCGTGGTGGACGCGGTCGATGGCGGCGGCGAGGAGGGGCGCGATGGAGAGGACCTTGAGCTTCTGCTCGAGGCCGGCGACGTCGACGGGGATCGTGTCCGTGAGGACGACCTGCTTGGCGACGCTGTCGCCGAGCTTCTCGCGGGCGGGGCCGCAGAGGACGCCGTGCGTGGCGGCGAGGTAGACCTCCTTGGCGCCCGCCTTCACGCAGGCCTTGCCGGCCTCGGTGATGGACCCGCCGGTCGAGATCATGTCGTCGATCAGGAGGACGTTCTTCCCCTCGACGTTGCCGATGATCTCGGTGACCTCGGTGTGGTACGCGTTCATGCGGCGCTTGTTCACGATGGCCAGGTCGGCGTGCAGGCGCTTCGCGTAGCCGCGGGCCATCTTCGCGCTGCCGACGTCCGGGGCCACGACCATGAGGTCGTCGAGGTGGAGGGAGCGGAAGTGCTCCGCGAGGACCGGCGCGGCGTAGAGGTGGTCGACGGGGATGTCGAAGAAACCCTGGATCTGGGCCGCGTGCAGGTCCACCGTGATGAGGCGGTCGATGCCCGCCGTCACCAGCATGTTCGCGACCAGCTTCGCCGTGATCGGGACGCGGCCCTCGTCCTTGCGGTCCTTGCGCGCGTAGCCGAAGTACGGGACGACCGCGGTCACCCGGCCCGCCGACGCGCGGCGCACCGCGTCCACGAGGATCAGGAGCTCCATCAGGTGGTCGTTCACGTTGGGGCACGTCGACTGGACGATGTAGACGTCGTTCCCGCGGACGTGGTCCTCCACCCGGACGTCGATCTCCCCGTCGGGGAACTTCCCAACCTTCGCGGGGGTGCGGGGGATGCCCAGGTCCCGGCAGATGTCGTCCGCAAGCTTCTGACTCGCGTTCCCGGCCACGATCTGGAGGTTGCCGTAGAGCAAGGGGTCATCCCTTCCGGACGGAGGACTTCGACTTCGTCGCCGGCTTCGGCTTCGAGGGGGCGGCACCCTTCGCGGGCGTGGCGGGGTGCGCCGCCGTGGCCTTGCCCCCGGGGGACCGCTTGGCGACCCCGGCGGCGCCATGGGACTTGGAGGCCAGCTCGCGGGCCGGGATCCCGACCACCGTGGCGCCGGGCGGGACGTCGTGGCGCGCCGTGACGACCGCGTTCGCGCCGGTGCGCGCGCCCGCGCCGACGGTCACCGGCGCGACCAGGACCGTGCCCGAGCCGATGTGGGCTCCGGCGCAGACCGTCGTGCGGTGCTTGTGCTTGCCGTCGTAGTTCGCGGTGATCGTGCCGCAGCCGATGTTGGCGCCCTCGCCGACGTCGGCGTCGCCGAGATAGGTGAGATGCTTCGCCTTGACGCCGGCGCAGAGATGAGAGCCCTTCACCTCCACGAAGTTGCCCACGACCGCGCCGCGGTCGAGCACCGTCCCGCCGCGCAGGTGGGCGAACGGCCCGACGACGCAGTCGGGGCCGATGCGGCAGCCGTGGCCGATGTACGTCCAGGGAAGGATGCGGGCCCCCGGGGAGATCTCGACGTCGGGCTCGATATGGGTGGACTCGGGGTCGACCACCAGCACGCCGGCCGCTAGGTGGCGGCCGACGATGCGGCGGCGCAGGGCCAGGACGGCCGTCGCGAGGTCGGCGGGCGTGTTCACGCCGAGCAGGGCCGATCCGTCGGCGGCGCGCGCGGTCTCGACGCGCTGCCCGGACGTCGCGAGGGCGCCGATCGCGTCGGTCAGGTACTCCTCGCCCTGGGCGTTCGCGCGCGGCAGATGGGCCACAGCGGCGCGGAGGGGACCGGAGGCGAAGGCGTACACGCCGGTGTTGAACTCGCGCACGGCGAGTTGCTCGGGGGTGGCGTCCCTCGCCTCCACGATGCCGCGGAGGCGGCCATCCGGCGCGCGCACGATCCGGCCCAGGCGACCCGGGTCGGTGACGACGCCCGTCAGCACGGTCGCGGCGGCATGGGCGCGGCGGTGCGCGTCGAGCAGCGCCTCGAGGTCGTGCGCCTCGAGCTGCGGCACGTCCCCGCACACGACGAGCACGTCCCCGGAGAACGAGGGGATCGCCGCGAGCGCGACGCGGACGGCGTGACCCGTGCCGTGCTGAGGCTCCTGCACCGCGGCCTTCGCGCCGGGCCAGTGCTTGCCGAGCCAGGCCGTCACCAGGTCCCGGCCGAAGCCGACGACGACGACGGCGTGGTCGGGAGCGAGCGGCACCACCGCGCGGCGGACGTGGTCGAGGAGCGGCGTGCCGAGGCACTCGACCAGGACCTTGGGACCCGCGCCGGGAAGGCGCGTGCCCTTGCCGGCGGCAAGGACGACGACGGCGAGGCCGGCTGCCGGAGGCGAGCCGGAGGAGAAGACCTTCTTCATCGCGGGACGTCTCGAGGGGGAAACGGTGCTCTCGGACCTGAACCGGGCCCGACGGAGGGACTGGGAGGCGCGTGGACGCGGCGCAGACGCGGGAGGACGGGGCCCACGCCCCGGATCGCCACCCTAGCCGTTTCGGCCCCCGATCCCTCAGTCGAAGTGGCCCCCGTCGCGGCCGCGGACGGCGAGCAGGAGGAGGGCGAGGCCGGCGAAGATGCCCGGGCCGTGCCTGAAGATCTTGTCGTACCAGCCCTGCCCGATGGTCTTGGTCCACCACTGCTGGTAGTCGCCCAGTTGGACCTCGGTCATGAACAGGTGCGGCCCGAACAGGGCGAGCGCCAGTCCACCGAGCAGGAAAGCGAGGATGCGGCCCATGGAAGTACCTCCCAGGGCATTGTGCCCGGCGGGCAGGGATTGCTCCAAGCCGGCGCCAGCGATCCCCTACGCGCTCCGCCAACGGGCCCCCTCGGGTACGATCCGGATCCCTGCCCGATGGTGCAATCGGTAGCACAAGGGACTTTGGATCCCTGAATCCTGGTTCGAGTCCAGGTCGGGCAACTCGTTTCCCCGCCGCTCCCGGGCCCCCCCGGACAAGCCCCCCGGTACTCCCGCTCCCCCCCCGGCTTCCGCCCCACCCCCGCCGGGACCTCGGGCGCCGGCCCTACTCGAGTGCGAGGAGGGCTCGCCGGACCGCATCGAGGGCGGCGACGGCGGCGCGACGCTGAAGCGGGACCCTCGGCACGGCGAATCGGTGCGACGCCACGCGGGTCGGGCGTCCCGACACGGCCACGGCGACGAAGACGGTCCCCTCGGGGACGCCGCGATCGTCGGGTCCCGGGCCAGCGACGCCGGTGGTGGCCACGGCGACGTCGGCCGGGCCGGCCCGGAGCGCCCCCTCGGCCATGGCGCCGGCGACCGCGGCGCTCACGGCGCCGTCGCGTGCGAGGAGCGCTTCGGGAACGGCGAGGCGCGCGGCCTTCCAGGCGTCGGAATAGACGACGAAGCCCCCTTCGAACACGCGGCTCGCCCCGGGCACCTCGACCAGCATCCGGGCCACGAGGCCTCCGGTGACGCTCTCGGCCGTCGTGACGACGAGCCCGTGGCGTGCGAGCAGCGCGACAACGGCGTGCTGGACCCGCTCCTCCTCGTGGGTCGAGACGACGTGCTCGCCGAGGGACGCGCGCGCCGCCGCGAGCACCGCGTCCGCCCGCGCCGCGGCGCCGGGGCCGCGGGCGAGGATGCGAACGGCGACCTCGCCGTCGTCGGGATGCGTGCCGACCGTGGGCTCCTCCGCCCGCATGAACACCTCGAGCGGACGCGCGACCTCGGACTCTGGCACGCCCGCGGTCCACACGACGCGGGCCGCCGTCTCGTCGAAGGGCCCGAGCGCGCGGCAGCGGGGCAGGACCTCGGTCTCGAACACGGATCTCATCTCGCGCGGCGGTCCGGGCAGCAGGAACACCTGGGCCGAGCCGACCCTTCCGGCGATGCCGGGAGCCGTCCCTTCCGGGTTCCGGAGCGGCTCCATGCCCTCGGGGACGAGCGCCTGCCTCCACTGGGAGGGGCCCGGCGCGCGGGCCGAGCGCCGGAAGTAGTCCTCGACGACGACGCGGGCGCGCGGGTCCTCGACGAGGGAGACGCCGGAGACGAGCGCGAGGGCCTCGCGGGTCCGATCGTCCTCGGTGGGCCCCAGGCCGCCCGTGACGAGGACGCAGTCGGCCTGCGTCACGAGCCTGCGCAGCTCCCGCGCGAGATCGTCGAGCGCGTCCCCCACCGTCACCGCCGAGACGACGCGGGCCCCGCACTCCGTCGCGCGGCGCGCGAGCCACGACGCGTTCGTGTTCAGCGTGTACCCGCGGAGGACCTCGTAGCCGGTCGAGAGGATCGCGACGGACGGCATGGTCAGTCGAACAGGCGGGCCGCGGCGTTGGTGAGGTCGCGGCGGAACACGAAGAGCGTGACCAGGGTGCCGACCGTCAGCACCAGGGGCCACGCGTCGACCAACCGGAAGCGTCGCCGCCCCTCCCCGACGAACGCACCGCCCCAGACCCCCAGGAAGTAGAGCGCGACGAGGGGCAGGGCCATCAGGAACTGCGACACCGGCGTCGGGTCCGGGGTCAAGACCATGGAGATCACGAAGGCCAGCAGGATCGCGAGGCGCCACCCCTTGCGGAAGGTGCTCGTCTCGACGATCCCGGTCGCCTGCAGGAAGAGCATCACGAGGGGCAGCTCGAAGGCCAGACCGAGCCCGAAGACCACCGAGAGGCACATGGAAAGGTAGCGGTCGACGCCGAACCCGTACGAGACCCCGAGGCCCTTGCTGAACCCGATCAGGAACCGGAGGCCCACGGGGAAGATCATGAGGTAGGCGGTGGCGCAGCCGAGGGCGAACAGCCCGATCGAGATCGGGAAGAACAGACGCACGGCGCGGCGCTCGCGCTCGTAGAGGCCCGCCGAGACGAAGCCCCACATCTGCGCGAGGACGTACGGGGAGGTGCCGATGAAGCCGACGAGGAAGCAGAGCTTCATCACGCCGACGAACGTGTCGAGGGGCGCGAAGCTCTGGAGCTTCCCGTCGCCCCCGGCCTCGCGCAGGGCCTCCTCGTACGGCTGGATCGCGAACGCGAACACGTGCTTGTAGAAGACGAACGCGACCACCATCCCTACGAGGAGCGCCAGGGCGGCGCGCACGAGCCGCCGCCGGAGCTCGTCGAGGTGCTCGCTGAGCGTCATCCGGGGGAGCGAGTCCTCCGGGTCCGGCGCGGGCAGGGGCGGGGCGGTCGACGAGGCCACGGCCCCCATTGAACCCCGCCGGGCGCGGCCCCAACGCACGTCACCGGAGCGCCGGGGCCACGAGGAGGGCCCGAACGCGAGGGACCCGAACAGAAGGGACCCAAAGTGCAGGAGACTGGACCGGAAAGAGACCCAAACAGCGGAAGGCCCAAACCGCGGAAGCCCCGAACGGCAAGAGCCTCAAACGGCAGGAGACCCGAACGGCAGAGGTCTCGAACTACGGCCGTCCGTCGCGGCGCCGCGGGCGCCCGGGACGCGATGCCAAGGAACTCATGCAAAGGAATCGGGGGGCATTACGCCCCCCGACACCCGTTACCAGCGCCCGCGGATCGAGCCGCGAGACAAGATCGTCAGCGCCCGCGGAGCAAGCCGCGAGGGAGATCGAGCGCAACGTCAGTCCGTCGCGGCGCCGCGGGCGCCCGGGACGCGAAGCCAAAGAGGCCATGCAAAAGAATCGGGGGGCCTTACGCCCCCCGAATTCGGTAACCAGCGCCCGCGGAGCAAGCCGCCAGGGAGGTCGAGCGCAACGTCAGTCCGTCGCGGCGCCGCGGGCGCCCGGGACGCAAAGCCAAAGAGGCCATGCAAAGGAATCGGGGGGCCTTACGCCCCCCGAGTCCCGTTACCAGCGCCCGCGGAACAAGCCGCGAGAGAAGATCAATAGTCGAAGAAGGCCTCGACCATGCGCTCGGTGACCACCGTGGCGCCGAACGACTTGGCCAGGCGCGTGAGCCGGTCGAACTCGCTCTCCTCGGCCGCCGGAGCCGGCTCGCCCTCGGCGGGCGGAGTGTCGGAGCCCTTGAGCTTGGCGGCGACCGAGTCCGGGATCAGGATGAGGTCCGTGCTCGCGTCGAGCTGGTCGACGACGATGGCGCCCATCTGCTTCAGGCGTGCGATCGCGATCTCCTTGGGGAACTTGCGCAGCGGCCCGGCCAGGAACACGCGGACCGGCTTGCGGCCGTCGAAGAAGGGGTTCGCGAGCAGGTCGCCCGTGACCATCGGCTTCTCGCCGGGGACCGTCGAGCGGATGCGAGCCTGGCTGTAGTGGGCGTCGAGCACCTTCGTGACGACGATCTCTCCCTTGGGCGAGCGGATCGCGCCGCGACCGATGTAGGACACGCCGAACACGAGCCCGGGGAAGACCTTGTCCGAGGAGCCTCGGTCGATGTAGACGACCTGGAGGGCGTTGTCGGCCGTGAGGATGCTGCCGTCGGGGTCGTTCCGCTGGATCTCCCAGTCGTAGCGCTGCTTGGCCTCGCGACGTGCCTGCACCAGGGCGTCGATGTCCTGCTTGTCCTTGGCCTTGTCGACCTTGGAGGTCTCCTGCGTCTGCGCGAGCAGGTTCTGGGCCGACGTCAGCGCGACGCGGGTCTCCTCGAGCTTCGCCATGGCGTCCGTCGACTCCTTCGTGAGCTTGGCGACGTCGGTCGTCCGGGCGGTCTGCGCCTCGGCGAGCTGCTGGTTCAGGCCCTTGGAGGCCTCGTCGGAGTTGTCGACGACCTTCTCGAGAGCGAGCTTCGCGGCGGTGATCGTGTCGAGCTGGCTCTGGTAGCCCTTCGACTTCTCGTCGAGCGCCGCGACGATGTCCTTGACGACGGGCGTCGGGAGCTTGAAGAACTCCTCCACCGTGATCTGGGCGACGGGCGGACGGGGGAAGAACTCCCAGATGACCGCTTCCATCTTGTCCGGGTCGTAGAGGACCGGGGCGCCGAGGACCGGCGTGTACTTCTTGAACTCGTCCTTCATCGCGACCAGCTCGTCGATCTTGGCGCGGTAGGCCTCGAACGCCTTGTTGTAGGCCTCGAGGTCGGCCTGGTACTTGGCCATCGCGGGCGCGTCGTCGTCGTCGGGCTTCATCGGGGCTTCCTTCGGGAACGCCTCGCGGGCCTCGTTGACCTTGTCCTTGAACGCGGGCGGCAGCGTCGCGAGCTCGACGGCGGCCGGCGGGTTCGGCATCTTCTTGTTCGCGTAGAAGGCCTTCGTCGTCTTGACCTTCGTCGCCTCGATGAACTGCGCGACCATGCTCCCGGCGACCGTGGGGTCGAGGGCCTTCTTCAACTCGTCGACGTTCGTCCACAGCTTGCTGTTCGTGCCCGGGTGGCTCTGGAAGCCGACGATCTCGGCGACCTTCTCGTTGTGCTCCTCGGCCTTCGCGGCCTGGGCCGTGACCTTCACCACCTCCTGGTTGAGGTCCGCGACCTGCTTCGTGAGCTTCTCCGCGTCGCCCATCTGGCCGTACCAGAGGAAGATGGCGACCAGGAGCAGCAACAGGGTGACGACGAAGGGCCAGATCGAGGCGCCGCGTTCGTGATTGCGCATCTCGCAGTCTCCGCAGGGGCCTCGAGGCCCCATTCCGTAGGGAACAGCCGTGAAGGACGGCTCGAATCCGTGACATTCCCGTGACGTTGGAGCGCGGCCGTACGGCCTCCGGCCGGGAGCCTCCCGGTCGGTCTGCCCACCTCACAGGACGGGCGGAAGGTACCAATCCGTCACTCCGCACGTCAAACGGAATCCCCGGGAGGGCGCTCCCGCTTGACCCCCGCCCGCCGGGTCCTATCGTACGGCCTGCGCCGCGCACCCGCTTTCCGGCGAGACGCCGCGACGCCTTCTCGCTTCCGGGGGCGCCCCCCCACCCCCGTTCGTCTCGGGGGCGACCACACCCAGGCCCCCCGGGCCCCTCCCAGGGCTCCGACGGGTCGGGTGGATCCTTCCCTCCCCTCTCCCCCCCGCCCCCTCCCTCTCCCAAGAGGCACCCGTGAACTCATCCCTCCCGCAGCCCCGCCTCATCATCGGCCTCCTCGGTGGCATCGCCTCGGGCAAGTCCACCGTCTCGAGCCTCGTCGCCACGTTCGGCCCGGGCAAGGTGGTCGACGCCGACGCGCTCGCGAGGGCCGCGCTCGAGCAATGCGCGAAGGACGGGCGACTGGTGGCCACGCTCGGCGCGAAGGCGCTCCAGAAGGACGGCACGCCGGACCGCAAGGGCATCGCCAAGCAGGTGTTCAAGGACCCCCCGTCGCTCCGGGCCCTCGAGCGCCTGACCCATCCCGCCGTGCTCGCGGCGATCAGCGACGCCGTCGAGGACCACCGCGCCGGCAAGGGTGCGCCCCTGCTCGTGCTGGACGTGCCCCTGCTGATCGAGGTCGGCCTCGAGCGCCGCTGCGACGCGCTCTGGTTCATCGACGCCCCCGACGAGATGCGATTCTCCCGCGCCGAGAAGCGGCTCGGGCTCTCGAAGGCGGAGGTGCTCGAGCGCGAAGCCACGCAGAGCCCCCTCGACCGGAAGCGGGGTCGCGCCGACCTCGTGATCGACAACTCCGGCGCGCCCGACGCGCTCACCGCGCAGGTCGTGAAGGGCCTCCAGGCCCTCGGCTGCCGGATCTGACGCGCCCGATCCACGGACTCCCTCGCCCCATGCCGCCCACGCCCCGAAGCGGCTCGTCCAGCGACGAGCCCGCGAAGAAGCCCGCCCGCAAGAAGCCCGCCGCCCCCCCCGCTCCGAGGGCAGGGAGGCCCGAGGCCGCGCGCAAGCCCCGGGTCGGGAAGGTCGCGGCGGGCAGACCTCCCGCCTCGAAGCCGGGACGGGCCGCGGCGGGCACGAGGGTCCCCAAGGGAGCGGCGACGGCGTCCCCCGCGGGGAAGGCCGGCGGCACGAAGCCCGCGGCGGCACGGAGCCACACGAAGCCGGCCGCCGTGAAGGGCACGGCGGGGAAGGCTCCCGCGACCTCGGCGAAGCCCCAGCCGAAGCCTGCGGCGAAGCCCCTACCGAAGCCCCTACCGAAGCCCCTGCCGAAGCCCCTACCGAAGCCCTTACCGAAGACCCCGACGGGCAAGCATGCCGTCGCGGAGGAGACGAGCGCGGCCCCTGCGAAGTCCCTGCGCGTGCGCCGCGAGAAGGCGAAGGTCAAGATGGCCGAGAGCGAACCCAAGCGGAAGACACCCCCTCCGTCCGGATCCTCTCCCGAGGTGCCCCCCGCCCGCGGCGCGGCTCGGGATTCCGCTCCGTCGCCGGCCGCCGACGCCGGAACCCCCTCCGCCGCCGAGCCGAAGCCATCCGCCGTCCCTCCCCCGAGGGAGCCCCTCCGCCCCGCGATCCCCTACGCTCCCCTCCCACTCCCCTCGAGCGGCGCGGGCGAGGAGGAAGGCTGGATCCCGATCGAGGCGGACGACGGCGAGCCTCTACCCGACGACGGTGCCGCGCCCCGGCAAGGCGGGCGACGCGACATCCCGCCGATCCCCGACGAGGCCGACGAGTTCGAGCCGATCGAGGAGGATGAGTCGGAGCGCCCCGCGTCGGCGCCCCCTCCCGGGGCCTCCCCGCACGACGTGCTCGAGGGCGTGCGCC
>JAYTCP010000127.1:0-7399 GCA_043736435.1 Planctomycetia bacterium
CCCCCGGCGCCCCCAGCCTCCCCCACCCGGCCTCTTCCCCCCCCTCCCGGCATCGAAGGGGGGTCCCCCCGACACGGAGCGCCCGGCCATGGTCCATCACCTGCTCCTCCTGGACGGCTCGAAGGCGGCCGAGCAGGCGATCCCGTTCGCGATCGCCGCGGCTCGCACGTTCGGGGCGGCGCTCCACCTGCTCCACGTCCTCGAGTCGGCCACGCCGTCGCCGCAGGGCGCGGTCGACAGCGTGGCGTGGAGGATGCAGCGCGCGGAGGCCCGGGCCTACCTCGAGGCGTGGCGCGCGAGGCTGACGGATCCGGGGATGCAGGTCACGACTGAGCTGCGGGAGGGGAGGGCCGCGGAGCAGGCGCTCGACGTCGTGCGCTCCCGGAAGATCGAGCTCCTCGTGCTCACGCCGCGCGGCGCGGGGGCCGGAACGGGGGCCGGGCTCGGCGACACGGCTCAGAAGGTCATCGGGAGCGGCGCCGTCTCGTTCCTCCTCGTCCGCAGCGCGCTCGTGCCGGGCGCGACGGAGACGCCGCAGCGGTTCCGTCGCGTGCTCGTGCCGCTGGACGCCTCGCGGCGCGCCGAGTGCGCCCTACAGACGGCCGCGACGATCGTCCGGACCCACGGGTCCGCGCTCCTGCTCGCGCACGTGGCGCCCGTGCCCGAGCTGCCGGACTCCATGCTCCCCTCGCCGGAGGACGTCGAGCTCCGGGAGCGCGTCGTCGCGCGGAACCAGGAGCGGGGGGTGGCCTACCTCGAGGAGATCCACTCGCGGGTGTCGATGCCCGACCTGTCGGTGACCACGCGGATCCTGGTCGCCCCGGACGTCGGTCGCGCCGTGTGCCGATCGATCCGGGACGAGGAGATCGACCTCGTGGTGGCCAGCGCGCACGGCGGCGGCCTCCGGGGCACGGGGGCCTTCGCCCCCTACGGGAGCGTCGCGCGCGACCTCATCTCGGAGGGGACGGTCACGCTCTGGATCCTCCAGGATCTCCCGGCCCCCGCCTGCGCCGAGACGGCCCCCGCCGTGGGAGCGGTATTCTCGAGCCCGGTCCTGGAACCGGCGTCGTTGACGCAGGGGTGATCCCGGAGGGGAGACGCGACGTCCGCGCCGCCCGGGAGGCCGCGACGCGGACGGAGACGTGATGCTCGAATCGGTGCTTGAGGCTCCCTGCGCGGACCCGCCCGGCGTGCGCGCCGCGCGGGCGCTCGGCGACGTCGTCGTGGGCGACGCGAGGCGCGGCCCCCGTGCTCCGGACGTCGCGGCCCGCGCCGCGGTGGTGAGCGCGGCCATCGAACGCGCGCTGCGGGCGCTCTCGGCCGACCCCGAGGCGCCGGCGGCGCAGTCCGCGGTCGCGGAGTGGCTGCTCGACAACTCGCACGTCCTCCGCGAGACGCGTCAGCTCCTCGCGCACGACCTCCCCCCCGCCTTCACGCGGGTGCTTCCGTGGGTGAAGGGCCGCGCGGACGGCCGCCGCCGCGTAGACCTCCTCGCGACGGCGGTCGTGTCGGAGGGCGGGGCGCCGATCGACGGTCCGTCGCTCGCGACCTTCGTGGAGGAGGTCCAGCGCGTGGCGACCCTCACGACGGGCGAGCTGTGGGCTCTCCCGGCGTTCCTGCGACTCGCGTTCCTCGAGGACCTGGCGCACGTGGCCGCGCGGAACGTCCCGGCGGGCTGGCCCGAGGGCGTGCCGGGCGGCGCGCGCCCCGAGGCCGCGGACGAGTTGCGGGCCCGCCGCGCGGTGCTGGCGCTCCGGGAGCTGGCATCCCTCGACTGGAGGACGTTCGTCGAGGACGCCAGCCGGGTCGAGAGGATCCTGCGGGGCGACCCAGGCGGCTCCCACGCCCAGTCCGACTTCGAGACGCGCGACCGGACGCGCAAGGCGGTCGAGGAGATCGCGCGCGGCAGCGCGCTCGACGAGGAGGGCGTGGCCACGCTCGCCGTGGAGGCCTGTCGCGTGCCGACGCCCTCGGGGGCGAAGGGTCGCCACGTCGCATGGCACCTCATCGGTCCCGGCAGGGCCGCCGTCGAGGTCCATGCCGGCTATCGACCGCCGATGCGTGGGTTCGCCGTGCGCTGGATCCGGGCACGGCCGGCGCTGTGCTACCTCGGGCTCGTCGCGATGCTCGCCGGCGGACTCCTCGCCTGGGTCGGCGCCGTCGCTACGGGGCTCGCGGAAGGGTGGCGCGTCGTGGCGGCGCTCGCCCTCGCCCTGGTCCCGGCGATCTCGACGGCGGTCGCGGCGGTCAACGTCCTCCTCACGACGCTCGTACCCCCGCGGCGGCTGCCCCGGCTCGAGTTCTCCGAGGGCATCCCCGACGGCGCGCGGACGCTCGTCGTCGTGCCCGTCCTGCTCGGGAGCGCCGAGGAGGCACGGGGTCTCCTCGACGGGCTGGAGCGCGACTACGTCGGCAACGAGGACCGCAACGTCGCGTTCGCGCTCCTGACCGACCTCCTCGACGCCGCGGAGGCGCGGATGCCCGCCGACGCGGGGATCGTCGCGGCGGCGACCGAGGGCGTCGAGCGGCTGAACGCGCGCCACGGCAACGGCGGGCCCGGGCCCTTCCTGCTGCTCCACCGTGCGCGCCGATGGAACGAGCGCAGTCGATGCTTCATGGGCTGGGAGCGCAAGCGGGGCAAGCTCCACGAGCTCCTGCGCATGCTCCTCGACGGCGATCCCGCCGCGTTCCCGGTGCGCGTCGGGGACCTGGGGAGGCTCGCGGGCGTTCGGTACGTCCTCACGCGGGACGCGGACACCTGCCTCCCGCCGACCTGCGTCGCGCAGCTCGTGGCCACCATGGCGCATCCCCTCAACCGCGCCGTCCACGACGAGGAAGGCCGGGTGACCGACGGGTACGCGGTGCTCCAGCCGCGCCTCGAGCCGTCGCCGCTCAGCGCCCGTCGCACCCCGTTCACGCGGGCGTTCGCCGGCGATCGCGGCCTCGACCCGTACTCGACGATCGTGTCCGACCTCCACCACGACCTGTTCGGGGAGGGCAACTACGCCGGCAAGGGGCTCCTCGACGTCGCGGCGTTCGAGCGCAGCCTCGAGCGTCGGGTGCCGGAGGACGCCCTGCTCAGCCACGACCTCTTCGAGGGCATGCATGCGCGCACCGGCCTCGTGACCGACGTCGTCCTGCTCGAGGACGTCCCCGCCGACGTCCCGACCTTCATGGGCCGCGCGCACCGCTGGATCCGCGGCGACTGGCAGCTCCTCCCGTGGCTGGGCCCGAGCGTGCCTGGCGCGGCGGGCACGCGACACCGCAGCCGATTCGGCGTCATCGGGCGATGGAAGCTCCTCGAGAACCTCCGACGCAGCCTGTTCGCTCCCTCCCTCGTCGCGCTGGCGCTCGTCGGATGGGCCGCCGGTCCGCGGGCGGCCCTCGCGACGTCGCTCGCGGTCTTCGGCGCGCTGGCGGTGCCCCTCGCCTGCGTCGTCCTGTCGACCCTGCTCCGATGCGCCACCGGCTCGCGCCTCGGCCCGACCCTCGCGGGCGGGCTGGACGCGTTCCGCCTGACGCTCGTCCAGTGGGCCGTAACCGTCCTCGTGCTCCTCTTCGAGGCCTATGTCGCCCTGGACGCCATCGTGCGCACGCTCTGGCGGCTCGCGGTCTCGCGCCGGAGGCTCCTCGAGTGGACACCCGCCGCGCACGCGGAGCGTCGCTTCGCACGGGCCGGCGGCCTTCTCGCCACCGTCCGCCGCATGCTGCCCGCCCCGCTCCTCGCCGCCGCGGCGACCGCGCTCGTCGCGGCGACCTCGCCGGGATCGCTGCCCGCGGCCGCCCCGCTCCTCGCCCTCTGGTTCGTCTCCCCGCTCCTCGCGCATCTCCTCGGACAGCCCAGCCGCACGCGCAGGGAGACGGTGGCGCCGGACCGGCGTCAGGAGCTGCGGATCCTGGCACGGCGGACCTGGCTGTTCTTCGAGCGCTTCGTGGGCCCCGACGACCACTGGCTCCCGCCGGACAACTTCCAGGAGGAGCCCGGCGGCCGCGTGGCGCGACGGACCTCGCCGACGAACATCGGGCTCGGGCTGCTCTCGACGCTCGGCGCCCACGACCTCGGCTACGTCGGCCTGCTCGCGCTCGAAGCGAGGCTGCGCTCGTCCTTCGACACCCTGGGCCGGCTCGAGCGTCACCGGGGTCACTTCTACAACTGGTACGAGACCGTCCGCCTCGCGCCGCTCGAGCCGAGGTACGTGTCCTCCGTCGACAGCGGCAACCTGGTCGCCTGCCTCTGGGCCCTCGCGACGGGATGCGAGCAGGCACCGGGCACGCGGGTCGTGCGTCCGGCGCAGCGCGAGGGCCTCCTCGACACGATCGACGTCCTGCGGGAGACGCTCGCCCGCCCCGGGTCGTTCGGCACACCCGCGACGACGGCCGACGCCCGGCGCGAGCTGACGGCGCTCCGGGCCCGCATCGACCTCGCGCGCGAGCCGCGCCCGTTCGCCCGGGTCGTCGCCGACGTCCAAGCCGGCGAGCTGCGGGTCATCGAGGAGCACCTGGTGCAGCTGGCGGAGGGCAGCACGGCGAACATGGACCCGGCCGCGCTCGGGGACCTCCGCATCTGGACGGCGAGACTCCGGGAGCGCGTGAACCACGTGCATCGGGAGGTGTCCACGCTCGCGCCCTGGTACTCGCTGCGCGACGAGCTCGGGGAGGGCGCGACGAGGCGACGCGGCGTCGAGACCGGGCCCTCGCTCCTCGAGGCGCTCGAGGACCTGCCCGACGCCCCGCGCCTCTTCGAGGTCCCCGCCGCCTGCGAGGCCGGCCGCGCCCGCGTCGCGCAGGCACGTGCGGCGCTCGCCGCCGATCCCGCGGCGGACGCCGAGGTCCTCGTCCGGTGCGATCTCGCCGCGGCCGTGCTCGAGCGGTGCGGGGTGGAGGCCGGCGCGCTCGCCGAGCGCCTGCGGCGGCTCGCGACGGACGCGCTCCGCTTCGCCGACGACGCGGACTTCGTGTTCCTCTACGACACGAGGCGCCGGCTCCTCCATCTCGGCTACGACGCCTCCGCGGGCCGGCTGGACCCGAACCACTACGACCTGCTCGCGTCCGAGTCGCGGCTCGCGAGCTTCGTCGCGATCGCGAAGGGGGACGTGCCCGCCCGCCACTGGCTCCACCTCGGCCGCCCCCTCGCCCGGGTCTCGCGGGGCACGTGCCTGCGCTCGTGGAGCGGGACGATGTTCGAGTACCTGATGCCCGCACTCCTCCTCCGCGCCCCCGAGAAGACGATCGTCGGGGAGAGCTGTGACGCGGCGATCACGGAGCAGATCGAGGACGGTCGGCGCCGCGGACTCCCCTGGGGCGTCTCCGAGTCGGGGTTCTCCGAGCTCGACGCCGGCGGATCGTACGCCTACCGGGCCTTCGGCACGCGCACCCTGGGGCTCAAGCGGGACACGGGCGCGCGTCTCGTGGTCGCGCCGTACGCGTGCGTCCTGGCCCTGCCGCGGCGGCCGGGCGCGGTCCTCGAGAACCTGGCGCGGCTGCGCGAGCTGGGGATGCTCGGCCGCTACGGCCTCTACGAGGCGCTCGACTATGGCTCCGCGGACACCCGCAGGACCCCGACGCCGGTCCGTTCCTACATGGCCCACCACGAGGGGATGATCCTGCTGTCGCTGTGCAATGCGCTCCACGACGACCGGATGGTCGCCCGCCTCGGCGTGGACGCCCGCCTGCGCGCCTTCGACCTGCTGCTCGACGAGCGGGTGCCGAGCGCCCCCACGGAGGCGCCGGACCGGCGGGCGGGCGAGGGGCTCCCGCCCCCCGCGCCCCCGCTTCCCGCCGCCCTGACCTTCCCCGTCGCGACGGCCGACCTGCCGCCGCGCACGACGATCCTGTCGAACGGCCGGCTGAGCACGTGGATCACGGCGACCGGCGCGGGCGGACTGCGCTGGCGCGAGATCGCGCTCACCCGATGGCGCGAGGACGGCTGGGAGGACGCCGGCGGGACGTGGGTGTACCTGCGCGACGAGACGTCGGGCGCGACCTGGTCGATCGGGGATCGGCCGGTGACGGCGCCCGCGGGGGCGGCGAGCGCCCGGTTCGGGCCGCACGTCGTCGAGCTCCAGCGCCGCGAGTCGGGGATCCTCGCGCGCATGGAGATCGCCGTCGCGCCGTGGGACGACGTCGAGGTGAGGAAGATCACCCTGGTGAACGAGAGCACGCAGACGCGCCGGATCCGCGTGACGACGGCCACCGAGATCGTGCTCGCGACCGTGGGCGAGGCGCGGCGGCACCCCGCGTTCGCGCGCCTGTTCGTCGAGAGCGAGATCTTGGCCGGGCTCGACGGCATCCACGTACGGCGCCGGCCGAAGTCCGCGGAGGAGGCGCCGCTCCACCTCGTGCAGTGCCTCGTCGGCGGCGGCCCCGCGGCCGAGGCGCGTTCCTTCGAGACCGACCGCGGACGTTTCCTCGGCCGACACGGCGCGGACGTCGATCCCGCCGCGATCCGCGCGGGCCCGCTCCGGGGGACCTCGGGCGCCACGCTCGACCCGATCGTGGCCATCTCGACCGTGGTGTCGATCCTGCCCGGCACGCACGTCACCCTGATCCTCCTGACGGGGGTGGCCGGGTCGCGCGAGCGCGCGATCGGGCTCGTCGAGGCCCACCGAGGGACCGGGAGCGCGGAGGCGGTGCTCGAGCAGTCCCGCCGCGAGCGGGAACGGGCGATGCGCGACATCGGGATCGCACCGCCCGACGCGCGTGTCGCCCACGACCTGCTCTCCGCGTGTCTCGCTCCCTTCCACGGCGTGCGCGCGGATCCGGGCCCGATCGACGTCCCGGGCCGGCCGCAGTCGGGCTTGTGGGGCCACGGGATCTCGGGCGACCTCCCGATCGTGTTCCTCCGGATCTCGGCAGGGTCCGACTTGAGCGTCGTGCTCGAGGCGCTCCGGCTCCATGCGCTCCTGAGCGACCGCGGGGCCGGGATCGACCTGGTCTTCGTCGACGAGGAGCCGTCCGGTTACGCCTCGCCGAGGCGCGAGCGGATCGAGGAGGAGCGCGAGCGACTCCGGGCGCTGCGCGCCACGCATCGCCGCGGAGGCACGTATCTCGTGCCGAGCGACCGGCTCGACCCCACGGCGACGCGGCTGCTCGAGGCCACGGCGGCGGTCGTGCTCGATGATCGACGTCCCATCGGGGTCCAGCTCGAGCGCATGGACGGACGTCTCGCGGGCCTTCCGGCCTTCGTCCCCGCCCCCGACGCTCCGGTCGCCGCCGAGACCCCCCCGTCGTCCCGTCTTCCGAGACTCGTGCAGGACAACGGATTCGGCGGCGTGGACGCGGGGGGGCGCGCGTACGTGATCCGCGTGGAGCCGACGCGCCCGACGCCGGCCCCGTGGGGCAACATGCTCGCGACCCCTCACTTCGGGTGCTTCGTCTCCGAGTCGGGGAGCGGGTGGAC
>JAYTCP010000128.1:0-1973 GCA_043736435.1 Planctomycetia bacterium
CGGCCGCGTTCATCTCCGGGGGGAGGGGTAGGCCGGGGCGGGGAGCGGCGGGGCCCGGCCGCGGTGGGAGATCGTGGGGGGGCGCCGGGGGCCGCGCCCGGGTGGGGTGACCCGGACGTGACGGGGGTACCGTAACTCCCACCTCCCGTGCCCCCGCCGCCCCCCATGTTCCGCCGGCCTGCCGTTCTATCGGCCCTCGTCGTTTCCGCGCTCCTGAGCGGCGGATGCTCGGTAAAGCGCGGGGCCGACGGTCGCGCGATCGACGTCGGCTCGGAAGCGGCCGCGGGCGACGCCCTCGGCACCGACCCCGCCGCCGTCCTGGCGCGCGCGGCCGCGGGCGAGGCGCCGGTGGACCCCTTCGCGGACCCGGCGCTCGATCCGACGAGCCGCAGCATCCCCCGGGAGCCCGAGGAGGACGATCCGAACGTGCGTCGCCGGACCCGGCGCGAGGAGGACGACGTCTTCTTCGAGGCGAAGCTCGAGGCCGCCCGGGACGAGGCGGCCGTGGGCGCCGACGAGTCGGCCATCTTGCTGCTGACGGCGGCGCTCAGGCTCGACCCGAAGCCGCCGTGGGACGCGCGGTTCAAGGCCCTGCGCGCCGAGATCAGGGCGCGGCACCTCGAGACGGAGATCCTCAGGGTGGACGTGCGCCCGGTCCGCGACTACGTGCCGTTCGACGTCGCGGTGGACCTCGTGGTGCGCCTGCGCAACGTGGGGAAGGCGGAGGTGGTCATCCTGCCGCCGACGGGCGGGCCCGACGCGGTCAGCGGGAGCTCCCTCGTCCTCACGGTGAAGCGCACGGACCACGACATCTACGAGGCCGAGCTCTCGCGCACCTGGACGAAGGTGGTCCCTCTGCTGCCGCAGGGCGCGGAGGAGCTGAGGATCCCGCGGGAGGGCGTCCACGAGGTCCGTGTGCGCGTGCCCCCCGAGGACGTCGGCGCGGCGGTGAGCGGGCTGCGCGTGCTCGAGCTCTCGGGCGACCTGCGCGCGGGACGCATCGAGGCCGGGATCTCGGAGCCGCTCGGGCGCGTGCCCATCCGGCCCGGGCGGGTCGTGGTCCTGCCGTGCGGCTTCGAGCCCCTGGCGGCCGATCCCATCGGCTCCCTGCGGAAGGCGGTCGAGGTGACCGCGCCGGTCCACCTGCTGGTCGCGTCGGAGTTCGTGGCGCCCGAGGCGCGCCCGGAGGCCCTGCGCATCCTCGCCTCGGCGCTCTCGACCGGCCCGACCGAGCTCCGCCCCGCCGCGCTGAGCTCGATCCACCTGATCCGCCGCGCCGCTGCGGGCACCGCCGTCCGCGAGCTGGCCCGTCCGCTCATGGAGGCGCTCGACGCGTTTCCCGAGCGGGCCACGGAGCTCATGGACGCGCTCCGGGCGCTGACCCTGGTTTCCCTGGCCCCGGACGCCCGCCTGTGGGACGACTGGTGGCGTCGCGAGCTCGTGGGGCCCGGCGCCGTCGTGAAGGCGCAGGACGATCCCGACGAGGCGTCGCGGCGCGAGGTGCGCCTCCCCCGATGATGAACGATCCCGAGCTCGCGCGGCTCCTCGGACCGCTCGCCCGCACCGTCGAGACCGTGGCGCCCGAGGCCGACCTGCTCCGCAAGCTCCGCCGGGGGAAGCCCCTGCGCGTGAAGTTCGGGATCGACCCGACCGCGACGAGCGTCCACGTGGGGAACGGGATCCCCCTGTGGAACCTCCGCCGCCTCCAGGACATGGGCCACCAGGCCGTGCTCATCCTCGGCGACTACACGGCGCTCGTGGGGGACCCCTCCGGCAAGGACAAGACGCGGCCCATGCTGACGCCCGCGGAGGTGGAGGACAACGTCGCCACCTGGTTGACGCAGATCGGGAGGATCGTCGACCTCCCCCGCGCCGAGATCCGCCGCAACGGCGAGTGGTTCTCGAAGATGTCCTTCCTCGACGTCCTCGGCCTCGTGGACCGCATGACCGTCCAGCAGATGCTCGAGCGCGAC
>JAYTCP010000129.1:0-2073 GCA_043736435.1 Planctomycetia bacterium
TTCCCCATGACCGACGACCTCGTCAAGTGTGCGGGGTGCTCCTTCCGCCGGCTCTGCCAGCGCTGACCCGCGGCCCCCTCCGCCCCCGCCGCCCCCGGGAATCCGCGAACGAGTCGGTTCACTCCCCTTCGGTCTGCTGCACCGCGATGCGCCAGGCGGCGTCCACGTCGTCGAGGCCGAGCCCCGTGGCCGCCCGGAAGGCCGCCTCGGTCGGGAGGCCGCGGCCCTTCGCCTCGAGGAAGGCCATGCCTTCCGCCGGGTGCTCCTCGAGCAGGAGGCGGAGCAGCGACCAGGCCTTCAGCAGCATGGGCCCGTCGAGCTCGTTGAGGGAGGCCCCGACAAGCCGGCGCAGCGGTTCGTCCTCCCGGCGCAGCACGAGGGCGAGGACGTCATGCGGCCAGTCCGGCGGCGCGCTCGCCATCGGGTCGACGATCCTGGCGGCGGTCTCCTCCTGCTTCACGCACCAGTGCTGGTTCGTGTCGAAGAGCCGCAGCACGGCGTAGACGGCCATCCCCTCGTACAGCCACGCCTCCTCGGCCTCCACGCGGAAGCGCGCCTGCATGAGGAGGTGGATCGCGTAGTGCAGGCAGGCGTCCGCCCCCGAGGCGCCGTCGGGCCGCTCGACGATGACGGTCCACGGGCCGCGGTCGGCGCGATGGGGCAGCGGCAGCGCCGAGAGGCTGCGCGCGAACTTCTTGAGCCCCGCGGAGATCCCCGGCTCGGCGTCGACGGCCTTCAGGTAGCGCTCGGCGGTCGACAGCACGACGAACGTGGCCTCGCCGGGCAGCACCGGGTCGCCCATGGGGATGCCGAACCGCTCGCGGAACCAGCGGGCGCCCAGGTCCACCGTGGCGAGGATGAGCGAGGCCGCCTCGTCGTCGAGGTCGGTCTCGAGCCGCCACTCCCGGAGCCGCCACGACGTGAGGGGCGCGTCCACGACGGTCGAGCGGCTGGGGACCTCGTCCACCCCCACCGGCTCCCCCACGATGGAGCGCAGCCGACGAACGTCGCTCTCCGCCGAGCGCGCCGCGATGCTTCGCCCCCGCAGCGGAGAGGGCACCCAGCCGTCGACGGGGTCGAGCACCTCGCCCAGGGCGAGCCGACTCCAGACGTCGTGGGGGTCCAGCTCGACCGCGCGCGCGAGTGCCTCGTCCGCCTGCGCCCCGAGCCCGGCATGGCGGCACCAGAGCGCGTGCTCGCGCCGGCGCGCCGCGGCCGCGCGCACGACCTCCGTGGCCCGCCGCGAGGCGTAGGAGGCACGGTGCTCGGGTTTCGCGTCGGTCGCCCCCCGCACGAGGGCGGCCGTGGCGTCGTCGCGCACCCAGACGCCGCCTTTGCGCACGAAGCCGAGCCGCTTGCGCGTCGCCTCGTCCTTGGGGTCGAGGAGCATCGCCCGCTCCCAGTCCGCCTGCGCGGTCCCCAAGAGCCCGGTCTTGTCGCCCCACTCCCCGAGCCGTCGGAGATCGGCCGCCTCGGCGGCCGCGAGCCTGCCGACCCGGGCGGAGTGCTCGGTCGCGATGTCGGGGGCGGCGCGCGCGAACGGTGTCGCATCGAGCGCGGCGCAGAGGGCCGCGACGAGGAGCGCCCCGAGCATGGCGCGCAGCGGACGTCTCCCCGCGAAGGGGCCGCGGCCCGTCACGCGTCCGGCTCGGCGGCGGGGGGCGCGCCGCGCTGCCGGTCGCGCTCCCGCTCGTCGGCGAGCTCGATCGCCAGCGTCACGGCCTCCTCGGCGGTGCGCGCGGCGGGCACGCGGGTGTCGAAGAGGCGCTCGGGGTCGAGCTTCCACGTGAAGAGGCCCACGACGGGGATGCCGCGCTTGAGCGCCAGGGCGATCTCGGAGAGCGTGCCGAGCTTCCCTCCGATCGCGATGACCGCTTCGCCGCACGTCGATACGATCATGTTCCGCGCATCCCGCAGGCCCGTGGGGATCGCCACGTCCACGTACCGATTGGCGTCCTCGCGCGCGGTCCCGGGCAGGAAGCCGACGGTGAGGCCCCCGGCCTCCTGGGCGCCCATGCAGGCGGCCTCCATGACCCCGAGGAGCCCCCCGCAGGCGACGACGATGCCGCGCTG
>JAYTCP010000130.1:0-7302 GCA_043736435.1 Planctomycetia bacterium
GCCGAAGGTCCACGACCTCGTCTTCGGGCTCGGCGACGACCCGGCCCTCGGGCCCGTCGCACGCTTCCTGACGGGCGCCGCGTTGCTCTCGGACCGCAACCCCCGCGAGGCGATCCGCGACTTCCAGGCGGCGCTGCGCCAGAAGCCGACGTTCTGGCCCGCGCGTCTCCTGGAGGCGGAGTCGAACGCGCGTCTCGAGCTCCCCGAGGCCGCCGCGCAGGGCTTCGAGGAGGTCCTCGCCGTGGTCCCCGACCGCGCCGAGGCCGTGCTGTCCCACGCCTTCTACGTCGCGGCGAAGGATCGCCCGGCCGCGGTGGCCGCGGTCACGCGGCTCGTGAAGGCTCGACCCGACCTGGCGCCGGCCTGGTGGATGCTCGGGTGGGTGCGCCGGCAGGGAGACTCGAGCGAGGACGCTCGCGCCGAGGTGGCGGCATTCGAGACCGTCACGTTCCTGCGGCCGAAGGACCCCGAGGGCTGGAGGGAGCTCGGCACCGCGCAGCTGCGCTGGGCCGACATGGCCGGCGGGCGCGATGCGCGGCGCGCGGCGGCGGCGGCGTTCGCCGAGCAGGTGGCGCTCGCGCCCCGGGACGGCCTCGCGTGGTTCAACCGGGGCTCCGTGCTCCACCAGCTGGCGACGGACATGCCGCTCGCCGGCGACGCGGGCGAGTTCGCGCGGAGGCTCGCGGAGGTGCGCGCCTGCTACGCGAAGGCCCTCGAGGCGGGCACGCTCGGCAAGGCCGATGCCGCTCGGGTTCACCACAACGTGGGCCTCGTGATCGACCTGCTGCCCTCCGGCGCGGGCGGCGCGAAGGCCGGCGCGGCCTATCAGGCCTCGGTCGACGCGGACCCGACCTATGCGCAGGGCGCCCTCGCCCTGGTGGCGGCGCTCGTCGCCGAGCGCGACGGAGCCGCGGGGGCGAAGGCGCTCGCCCGGCTTCCCGCGGACGCCGACGCGACGGAGAAGGGCGTGCTCGCCGCGGCGGTCCGGTGGGTTTCGGGGGACCCCGTGGGCGCGGCGAACGCCCTGCGCGAGACGGGGGAGAGTCCCGGTGCGTCGGGCGACCTCGCGCTCCGCGTGCTGGGCAGCCTCGTCGTGACGGGTTACCGCCGCGCGGCCCTCACGCTGCTCGAGGCCCAGCCCGAGGACGGGCCGCGGCTCAACCTGCGCGTGCGGGCGCGCGCGGCGCTGCGCGACGTGGAGGGGCTGCGCAAGGACCTCGTGGCGCTCGGCCGCCTCGACGCGAAGCGCGCGGAGCAGCTGCGCGCGCGCGATCCGGAGGTCGTCGCGACGCTCGGAGCCTCGGCGCCTCGGGGGAGCCCGGAAGAGCGCCTGCGGTGAGCGCCCCGGCGGGCGGCCGGCCTACGCGATGACGAAGCGCGCCGACGCGGCGGGCACGCCCGCGGCCTCGAGCTCGAGCACGTCGCCCCGCGCGACCGGGGCCACGCCCTCGGGCGTCCCGGTGTAGACGAGGTCCCCCTCGCGCAGGCCGTACCACGCGTCGAGCTCGCGCAGCAGGCGCGTGAACGGCCGCAGGAGCAGCGCGGTGTCCCCCCGCTGGCGCACGGTCCCGTTCACGCGGAGCTCGAAGCGGAGCGCGTCGAGGGGGCCCGCCTGCGCGACGGGCACGAACGGCCCGCACGGGGCGGAGTCGCGGAAGCCCTTCGCGGCGGCCCACGGCAGCCCCGCTTTCTTCGCGGCGGCCTGGCGCGCGCGATCGGTGAGGTCGAGGCCGAGCGCAATCGCCTCGACGCGCGGCCCGGCGCCGATTCGCAGGACGACCTCGGCCTCGTGGTGCGCCTCGAGCACGCCCGGGGGCAGGCGCACGGGGCTCGGCATCGCGACGAGCGCGTGCCAGGGCTTGAGGAAGACG
Source organism: Planctomycetia bacterium (assembly GCA_043736435.1). Taxonomy (GTDB): domain Bacteria; phylum Planctomycetota; class PLA2; order PLA2; family JAEUHO01; genus JAYTCP01. The sequence continues at coordinate 1,872 of JAYTCP010000130.1, forward strand.
ACCGGCTCCCCGTCCGTGTCGGGCGTGCTGCCCATCTCGCGGGCGTGGGCAGCGTAGTTGCGACCGATGCAGAAGATCGTCGGCATGCGCGCAGCGTACCGCGGACGACGTCCCGGGCCGCGCGGTCGCGCGACGGCGCTGCCGGGTGGGCGCCCGGCGCTACCTCGCGCCCGCACCGTCGGGGGCCGGCACGGGCGTGGCCGGCGGCAACGCGGGGGCGTCGGAGGAAGGCTCGGTCGGCGCGGGAACCACCGCCGGCGGCGGGGGTGCCAGGACGTCGAACGTCAGCGACGCCCACAGGCTCTCCCAGTCGGCTTTCGCGTCCGCGGGCGCCCGCACCATGTGGACGCACGTTACGAGCCACGTGCCAGCCGCGTCGACGACGAGGTCGATGTGTCCCTCCGCGTCGGTCCTTCCGCCACGCCGGCCGTCGGGCGCACCCTCGCGCGTCAGGCGCACGAGGGCGGCGGCGAGCGGGCGGCCCCCGTCGAGCACGCGCAAGCGGAGGACCGCTCCCGGCGCCAGGGAGGTCGGATCGTCCTTGGGTACGATCTCGAGCGGGAAGCCGAGCGCCCGGTCGGCGCCCACGCGGGGGGATCGGGCGTCGCCGACCACGATCAACGCCTTCGCGCAGCGCGAGTAGACCTCGCGGCCCGGCGCATCGCCCTCCCCGTTCGCCGCGCGCCACGCGGTCACGCGCTCGAGGCCCTCCTCGGCGAGGTAGGCCTCGAACTTCTTCGCATCGAGGGTGATCTGCGACCGTCGGCTCCGATAGCCGACGACGTGGATCCCGGCGACGGTGGGCGTGAACGTCGCCGCGGGATCTGCGCCGGGCGCGAACGCGAGGCGCACCTCGCCCTCGGGCCCGACGCACGCGAAGCGCTCGACCTTCGGCGGGTTGAGCGGCACCGCGTCGCCGACGAAGCGCTCGCCGACGCGGAGCGCGAGCTCCACGTTCGTGCCGGGACGCACGCGGAACGCCGATGGCCGTACCCAGAAGTCGTGGCCCAGAGCGGGCACGGCGGACGCCAGGAGCAGGAGAGGGGCGGCGAGCCGGAGTTGGAGCTTCATGGGGGCGCGGGGTCCGGGACGGGTCAGGCGAGGGTACGTTGCGCGAGCCAGACGAACCCGAGGGCGGCGACCGCCACCGAGGTCTCGCGGACGCCCACGAGCGCGTACACGCGCGGGGCTCGTCGGCGCCACGCGAGGAGCAGCGGGGTCACGACGAGCAGGACGGCGAGCTGGCCGAGCTCGACCCCGAGGTTGAAGCCCAGCACCGCGCCGACGCGGCCTCCCGTCGAGCCTCCGAGCATCTCGGCGAGGCCGGAGGAGAAGCCGAGGCCGTGGACGAGGCCGAACCCGAAGGCCAGGGCCGCGCGATGACGAGGGACGTCGGTGAGCAGGTTGCCGACGGCGGCGATCACGATCGACGCGGCGATCGCGGCCTCGACGGGCGCCGACGGCAGGCGGACGAGGTCGCAGGCGGCGAGGGTGAGCGTCAGCGAGTGGGCGAGGGTGAAGGCGCTCGCGACGGCGACGACCTGGCCGAGGCGCCGTCCCGCGACGAGCAGCACGACGAGGAAGGCGAGGTGGTCCCAGCCCGTGAGGATGTGCTCGACACCCGAGTGGACGAAGGAGAGGACGTCGATCGACGGCGCGGGGGGCGTGGACGGCGCGGGCGACGGGGCCGAACCCGTGCGGGCGGCCCGAGACAGCCGGACGAGACCGGGGAGCTCGACGCGCAGCAGGCGTCGCGCGGCGCCGTCGTCGAGGTGAACGATCGCCTCGCCGGGCTCGTCCGTGCCGAAGAGCGAGAGGGAGAGGACCAGGTCACCGTCGGGTGCGTCGCCCTCGAGGACGAGGCCCGACCCGCCCGACGCCCGGGAGAGGAGGGGCACGCGCACGCCGTCCGGTGTCGTGGCGACGACGGAGGCAAGGAGGAGCGGCGCGAGGGCCTCGCGCGCGCCCGCATGCGCGACGTCGCGGCGGGCGACGGCGAGGGCGGCGTCGTCCGCTTCGAGCGAGACGTGGACGCGAGGCCCGTCACGCCTCGCATGGACCGACAGCCCGGGCCCGTCGTGGGCGGACGCAGCGGGGGCCGTGGTCAGGGAGGCGATCGCGGCAAGCCCGGCCAGGAGCAGCACCAGGGCGATGGACGGCTTCGTGCTCATGGGGAACGAAGGGCTTCTCGTGGGGTCAGGACGCGGCGGGGTCGGCGGGAGGCGGAAGACCCGGCGAGGTGCCCATGCACCGCGCCGGGTCGCGTGGACCGTCCGAGGGGGACGGGTCAGTCGGGAATCGGGGTCCCGTCGGCAGGCTGCGCGAGGGCGCGGCCGACCTGCTCTTGGAGCTGGGCGCTCACCTCGCGATCGTCGTCGCCCGTGAGGGTGCCGACGAGACCCGGGCCGGCCGGGTCCGAGCTGCTGCCGCCGCATCCGGAGAGGGCGGCGACGGTCACGACGCACAGGGCGGAACGCAGAAGGCGCTTCATGGGGAGTCTCCTCAGGCGGGCCGGGCCCGCCGGATGGTCGTTCGGGTCTAGTGCTGGCGCGTCACGCCGTCATGGGGCGAGGCGAGGTAGGGAAACGTCGAGAGGAAGGCCTTGTCGTTCGTGCACACCGTGTCGCCGAGCGACCGCGGGCTGCTGCCGATGGGCGAGCAGCTGTAGACGCCTCCGACGAGGTGGCCCACGACGACCTGGAGCGCGATGTCCACGACGTCGTCGCCGAGGCGCCGACCGTTGGGGAAGCCGTCGTTCTGGCCCGCGAGCACGCCCATCCGGTTCGGGACCGGGCTCGGCGCGATCGCCATGTTGAGGCGCAGGTACTCGCAGGCCGTGCCCTTCGCGTTGAGCGACGGGATGCCGGTCAGGAAGACGGTCACGAGGTCGTTGCGGGGCGTCGGCGGCACGACGACGGTCGGGAACAGGGAGTTGATGATCGTGGGCAGCTCGGGGTTGGTGACGTAGGAGAGGAACTGGCCGTCGTCCTTGGGCTCGGACTCGTTCCACTTGTTCTTGTCCTGCCGTGCGATGACCACCTCGTTGACGAGCGGCATGCCGAGTCGCGACACCTGCGTCCACGCGCCGCCCTGGATGGGGTCCCGGCCGCCCGTGCGGTTGAGTCGCACCTGCCTGCGGCTCGCCGTCGACCAGACGCCGACGATGGAGGTCGGTAGGTTCGGGTCGGTGGCGGGGCTGGCGTCGGAGGTCAGGAGCGCCTTCGGCACCTGGAGGACGATCGAGTGGCAGTTGAAGCCGGCCAGGTGGTCGCCGCCAGGGACGATGCCGCACTGGGCGTCCTGGCCGCCGGGCACGACCGGATCGATGTTGACGAGATCGAACACGCGCCCAAGGAAGATGAAGAAGGGGTCGTCGCGGGGCCCGCAGAAGGCCTTGATGCCGCCCGGGAGGGCGTGGATCGCGGCCGGGACGATGCTCGAGTCGTAGACGCCGCCCGGGAAGCTCTTCGGACCCACGTTGTTGGGGGCGACAAGGCGGTTCGTGGCCAGCACGGTCTTCGTGCCGGTCCTCCGGTCGCCGTCGACCCGCGTCAGCGTGAAGCGCTGCTCCACGTTGAGGTTCGTGTACGTGTCGCCCACGCCGTCGTACGAGACGGGGCCCGTGTTGTAGAGGAAGGTCGCGGGGTTCTTCGTCACGGTCGTGAACTGGAACTGGTAGGTGATGTCCTCGAGCGTGTCGCCGTCGTTGTCCACGTGGACCTCGTACAGCGCGTCGTCGGCGAAGCCGAAGTAGTTGGGGCCGCCCGACGGCTCCTCGAGGGGGAAGTAGTTGGCGACCAGGGTCACGGTGCCCGTCGCGTCCGGGCTGACGAAGGCGTAGACGTCGGTGCCGTCCACCGCACGGTCGGAGGCCGTGCCGGGGGCCTCGCTGTGGCTCGACGCTCCGGCCGGTGCCGAAACGCCCAGGAGGGCGAGGCACGCGAGGCCCGCGACGCCCAGTACGGCGCGCGCGGACAGGGAACGGTGGGTGGACGGATCGGGGGACATGCTGGGTCTCCTTGCGCGCGTTCGCGGACGTTCGGGCAGCAGCGCCTGGAAGGCGCGGCGGTTTCGTATCCAGTGCGATGCCGGGCTGCTGGGCGCGGCTACCCAGGAAGTACGGAGGGTCGGCCGGATCGGATGCAGCGATCGGACGGCGCCCTGTCCCCTGGGCCGATGGTAGCCTCCGACGTCTGGCGTCACGCCTCCCCCGTCGATGATCGCGAGGACATGAGCTCGGCACCCGACCCCGACGAAGACGCATCGCTCGTGCGCTCGCTCGCCGCGCGCGACGAGGCGGCGTTGTCGCGGGCCTACGTTCGTCACGGGGCGCTCGTCTTCGGCATCGCGACGCGCGTCCTCGGGCGTACCCAGGACGCGGAGGAGGTCCTTCAGGACGTCTTCCTCAAGCTCTGGCGCACGGCTGCGCAGTTCGATCCCGCCCGCGGGAGCCTCGCGGGCTACCTCGTCACCCTCGCGCGCAATCGCGCCGTCGACCTGCTGCGAGGGCGTCGCAGCCGACCGCCCGACGCGGCAGGCGGGGAGCTCGACCTCGCTGCCCAGACCGAGGCCGGTGCGGGTCCCGCGGCCCGCGTCGACGTGGCGGAGGCGAAGGCCCGCGCGGTCGCCGCGCTCGGGACGCTGCCGACCGAGGAGCGTCGCGTGCTCGAGATGGCCTACTTCGACGGCCTCTCGCAGACCGAGATCGCGACGCGCACGGGCGATCCGCTCGGGACGGTGAAGGGGCGCACGCGGAGTGCGCTCCGACGCCTGCGGGCGGCCCTGCCGGCGTCCCTCGGAGGTGGCCGATGACGCCGCCCGACGACGTCGAGCTCCTGTGCCACTGGCTCCTCGGCGCGCTCGACGCGGCCGAGGCCGAGGCCGTGCGGGCGCGCATCACCGAGGGCGTGCCCTCGACGCTCGCCGCGCTCGCCGAGGCCCGCCGGGTCGTCGGCTCCCTCGCCCAGGCGACGCCCGAGGTCGCGCCTCCGGTCGGCGGCCTCGATCGCCTGCTGGCCTCCGCACGGCGCGAGCCCCCCGCCCCGGCCGCCTCCGGTCCCTCCGGCGACGTCGGCGGGGAGCCCCAGCGCTCCCGCCGCGGGCCGCCGACCGGTTCTCCCCGCCTGGTCTCGCGTCGCGGCCGGGTCCTCGTCCCCGCGCTCATCGGCGCGACGTTCCTGCTCTTGGCGGGGCTGAGCTTGTGGCGCGCCTTCAAGCCCGCCGCCGACTCCCCCGAGGAGACGCGGCTCGGGAGGCTCCTGCTCGACCCGCGCACCGAGCGCTGGGTCTTCAAGGACCCCACCACCGGCGAGGAGCTGGGACTCGCCATCCGCGATCCGGAGTCGAAGCGCGCGTGGATCTCGCTCAAGCGGTTGCCCGACCCCGAGTCGGGGAGGACGTACGTCCTCTGGAGCATCGCGCAGGGGGCGGG
>JAYTCP010000131.1:0-3831 GCA_043736435.1 Planctomycetia bacterium
TCCCGCGACCGCCGACGCGCGGACCTCGCGGGTGATCGTGGGGCTCGCCGACGTGCTGGTGGCCCTGGGGACGAAGTTCCAGGACGACGGCGCCGAGGCCGACACCTGCCGCCTCGCGCTGGCCGACGGCGGTCCGTTCGAGGCGCGGGCGAGCCTCGCGATGCCCTTCGGCGTCGCGTCGATCGGCCGCACGTGGGTCGGCGCGATCACGCGCGGCACCGGCGGCGTCGCGCTCGCGCACTGGAGTGGCGCAGACCTGCGCATCGACCCCGAGCAGGACCTCGCCTCCGCCGAGCGACACCCGGAGTTCCTCGTTACGAAGGTCCCGCCCACCGTGGCCGGAGATCACGTGCTCATCGCGGGGCGGATCTTCGACGCGGACTCGCGCGAGCTCCTCCGCGCGGAGACGGTCCCCTGCGTGGGGCGCACGATCCCGCTCCACGATCGGCTGCTCGTGGCCGAGGCGCGGGGGAGGATCGCGTCCTGGCGGAGCCTGCGCCCGGCGACGGCGATCCCGCCGCTCCGGCTCTTCGCCGCGGAGGGCGCCAACCCGCCCGCGCTCGCGGCCGGGCACGCCGTGCTCGAGGACGGCCGCGTGGTGTCGGGATCGTTCACCCTCCATGCGAAGACCGGCGGGCTCTCGTGCACGGGGAAGCCCACGGACACCGGCACCTGGCCGCTGAAGTCCGTCCGCGTGCTGCTCTCCGACGGGACGCCCCGACGACTCCTGCTCGCCAACGTCCCCGAGGCCGCCGCGAACGCCGTCGCCGCGATCGGCCGCGCGGAGTCCGTCGCCGAGGTGCTCGCGCTCGTGCCCCTGGCGATCGCCTCGAACGACGCCGCGCTCGCGCGCAGCGTGTTGTCCCTCGCGGCCGAGTGCGGGGCCTCGCCGGCCGAGCTGCTCACGAACGAGAAGCAGGTCGAGGGGCTGGAGGCACGCGGCGGCGATCGCGTCGAGAACAAGGCCATGGAAGTCGAGGCCGGTCTGAGGGCATTGCTCGCGAAGGGGCTCGACGTCCTCGTCGAGGCCGCCACCTCGCTCCCGAAGGACGTCCCGGTCGCCTACGGCACGACGCTCGTGCGCGCGGCGGCCGAACGCTCGCCCTACCACGCGGGCGCCACGGCCTGGGTCCGTGAGCGGCTGCCGGACGGTCTCTCCCCCAAGGGGATCTCCGACCTCGGCGAGTGGCTCGACTTCCTCGAGATGACCGCCGACGACAAGGTCCTGAAGGTCTTCGGCCCGAGGTCGAAGATCCCCGACGACGTGCCTTCCGCGGTCGGCGAGGCCCTCGAGAGAGCCCGCTCCGGTTGGCGCGACGACGTCGTGGGCTTCCTCAACGGCCCCCTGCTCGTCGTGTCCCCGCCCGAGCACCCGAGCGCGATCACGCGCTGCCTGAGCCTCGGCCGGATCGTGTCCGACGCGCTGGACGAGGCCTTCGCGTCCCTGGGCCCGAAGCTCACCGAGGAGGAGATCCTCGTCCTCCACCTCTTTCCCAACCAGTCCGAGTACCTGACCCAGGGAGCCGGCGGCAAGGAGGGGCAGACGGGGGGCGGCTGGGGCGGGCTCGAGAAGTCGGCGGGGCACTACTCCCCCTCCGCCAACGTCACGCGCATCTACTTCCCCGTCGGCGACGACGGCGACTCGGTCCTGCGCACGTACGCGCACGAGCTCACGCACAACTGGGTGGCAAGGCGCCGCCCGCGCCGCTCGGAAGGCGAGGCGCTCGGCGACGCCGCCGGCGGGCCCGGGTACTTCATCGTCGAGGGCATCGCGGACTTCGTGAAGGACTGGGACTACGAGACGACGCCCGGGAAGGCCCTCCAGGCGAACGGGAAGGCCCACTACGCGGACGTCGTCGGCGGGCTCCCCGCCAGCGCCGTCCTCCCGTGGTCGATGATCCTGAACGCGCCGCAGCGGCAGGCCTACGCCCTGCTCGGGGAGAGCGAGGTCAAGGTGCCGCTGCGCTGGCAGATGGGCGCCGGCTCCCGGTTCTCGAAGGGCAACGTCTACTACGCACAGTCCGCCGCCATGACCGCGTACCTGTACCTCGCGGAGGGCGGGAAGTACCGCCAAGCGCTGTTCGCATATCTCTACGACCACTACGCGGGCAGCTGCGAGCCGGACAAGCTGCTGGCGACGGTGGGAGGTACCGCCGACGAGCTGGGGACCCGCATCGTCGCGTGGTGCCGCGCGACGGTGGGCGGTAGCACCGCCGAGAAGCCGGCAGAGAAGCCCGGCGAGAAGCCCGGCGAGAAGCCGAAGGGAACGCCGCCGAAGGGGAAGTAGCGGAGGAGGGAGGGCTCTCGGGCCGCGGGCCCGGCGGGGGACGAGCCCGGCGGGGGCCGCCCCCCGCGCCCCCCACAGATCACGCCTTCGGCGGCAGCAGCGCGATCCCGGCCTCGCGCAGCTGCTTCTCGTCGAGCGGCGCCGGCGCCTTCGTGAGCAGGCAGCGCGCCTGGGCCGTCTTCGGGAAGGCGATGACCTCCTGGATGGCGTCCTCGCCGAGGAGGAGCATCACGAGGCGGTCGACGCCGAGGGCGATGCCGCCGTGGGGCGGCGCGCCGTAGCGCAGCGCGTTCACGAACCAGCCGAAGCGGCGCTCGACGTCCTCGGGCGCGAGCCCGAGGAGCGCGAACATCCGCTGCTGGCGGTCGGCGCGGTGGATGCGGATGCTTCCGCCGCCGGCCTCGGACCCGTCGATGACGAGGTCGTAGGCCCGGGCGCGCACCGCGCCGGGGTTCTTCTCGAGGTCCGCCCAGTCCTGCTCGCGGGGGCTCGTGAAGGGGTGGTGGCACGCGTCCCAGCGCTGCTCCTCCTCGTTCCATTCGACGAGCGGGAAGTCGGTGATCCAGGTGACCGCGCAGGTCGTCTTGTCGACGGCGCCCACGCGCTCGCCCGCGGGCCGGCGGAGGTGGCCGAGGACCTTCTTCACGAGGTCGAACGATCCGGCGCCGAACAGCACGACGTCGCCCGCCGACGCGCCGCAGGCGGCGAGCAGGGCCTTCCCGGGCTCGCCGGTCACGAACTTGCCGATGGATCCGGTGACGCCGTCGGCGGCGACCTTGACCCACGCGAGGCCCTGGGCCCCCACGGCCTTCGCCTCGGCCTCGTAGCCGTCGATCTCCTTGCGCGAGAGCGCGGCGCCGCCGGGAAGGCGCAGCGCGTTCACGATGCCGCCCTTCTCGATCGCCTCCGAGAACACGCGGAAGCCGAGCGCCTTCGCGGGCCCCGTGACGTCCACCAGCTCGAGGCGGTTGCGCAGGTCGGGCTTGTCGCTCCCGAAGCGCGCCATGGCCTCGTCGTAGGGCATGCGGGGGAACGGCGTCGGCAGGTCGACGCCGCGGTAGCGCTTCACGAGGTCGCGGATCACGGGCTCGATCAGGGCGTAGATGTCCTCCTCGGTCACGAACGACCCCTCGATGTCCACCTGCGAGAACTCGGGCTGGCGGTCGGCGCGGTTATCCTCGTCGCGCAGGCAGCGCGCGATCTGGTAGTAGCGGTCGAAGCCCGACACCATGAGCAGCTGCTTGAAGAGCTGGGGCGACTGGGGCAGCGCGTAGAAGCTGCCCGGGTGGAGGCGGCTCGGCACGACGAAGTCGCGCGAGCCCTCGGGGGTGCTCCGCGTGAGCAGCGGCGTCTCGACCTCGAGGTAGCCGTGCTCCTCGAGGTGCCGCCGCATGGTGGACACGATGTGCGCGCGCTCGACGAGCGTGCGGGTCATCTTGGGACGCCGCAGGTCGATGAAGCGGTACTCGAGGCGCAGGTCGATCCCGGCCTCCGTGCGGTCGAGCGGCTGGAACGGGGGCGTCGGCGACTCGGAGAGCACCTCG
>JAYTCP010000132.1:0-9081 GCA_043736435.1 Planctomycetia bacterium
CCCGCGTCAGGACCCCGCCGACCTGTGGGTATACATACACCCCTCCATCGGTCAGCAGCGTCTTCATCGTCTCCAGTGGAACCTCGTAGCTCTCAGAGATCAGAACCCCGTCAGGATCGGGGCGAGGAGGAGGAAGACGAGGGCGCGGAGCACGGGCACGGCCGGTCTAGAACAGGCCGACGATGTCGCCGTTCGCGTCGATGTCCACGTTCTCGAGGCCGGGGCGGCTGCCGAGGCCGGGCATCGTCTTCATCTCGCCGCAGAGCGGGTAGAGGAAGCCGGCGCCGGCGGACAGGCGGACCTCGCGGACGGGCAGACGGAAGCCCTTCGGCCGACCCTTCTTCTCCGGGTCGGACGTCAGCGACAGGTGGGTCTTCGCCATGCAGATCGGGAGGTCCCCGTAGCCGAGCTTCTCGTAGCGTGCGATGTCCTGGCTCGCCTGGTCGCTGAAGTCGACCCCGTCGGCGCCGTACATGCGCTTCGCGATCGTCTCGACCTTCTCCTTCACCGGAGCCTCGAGCGCGTAGAGGAAGCGGAACTTCCCGCCCTTGTCGCACGCGGCGTCGACCGCCTTCGCCAGCGCGAGGCCGCCCTCGCCGCCCTTGCCGAAGACCTCGGAGACCTCCGCGCCGAAGGCGCCCGCCGCGAGCGCGCGCTTGCGGACGAGGTCGTGCTCCCGGTCGGTGTCGCCGGGGAACCGGTTGATCGCGACCACCGCGGGGATGCCGTGGGCGGCCACGTTCTCGAGCTGCTTCTCGAGGTTGCCGATGCCCGCCTCGATGGCGGAGAGGTCCTCGCGCTCGAGGGCGGGGTCGAGGGGCTTGCCCGGGACGATCCTGAAGCGGCCGCTGTGCATCTTCAGCGCGCGGATCGTCGTCACGATCACCGCGGCGTTCGGGACGAGCCCCGAGGCGCGGCATTTCACGTTGAAGAACTTCTCGCAGCCGATGTCGGCGCCGAAGCCGGCCTCGGTCACGACGTAGTCGGCGAGCTTGAGCGCCATCCGGTCGGCGACGATGGAGGAGTTGCCGTGGGCGATGTTCGCGAACGGCCCCGCATGGACGAAGCAGGGGGTGCCCTCGGTCGTCTGCATGAGCGAGGGCTTGATCGCCTCGCGCATGATCACCGTCGCCGCGCCGGCGCACTTCGCGTCGTCGGCCGTGATCGCGGTGCCGTCCTGGCGGAAGCCGAGGATCGCGCGGCCGATCCGCTTGCGCATGTCCTGCAGCCCGTCCGAGAGGGCCAGGATGGCCATGAGCTCGCTGGCGACGGCGATGTCGAACCCCGTGCGGCGGGGGACGCCGTTCTCGTCGCCGCCGAGGCCCACGAGGATGTCCCGCATCGCGCGGTCGTTGATGTCCACCACGCGGCGCCACGAGACGCGCAGCGGGTCGAACCCGAAGCGGTTCTTGAGGAGGATGGACGCGTCCACGTGGGCCGCGATCAGGTTGTGGGCCGCCTGCACCGCGTGGATGTCGCCGGTCAGATGGAGGTTGAACTCGTCCATCGGGATGACCTGGCTGTAGCCGCCGCCCGCCGCGCCGCCCTTGATGCCGAACAGGGGCCCCATGGAGGGCTGACGCAGGCAGGTGAAGACCTTCTTGCCGAGCCGGGCGAGGCCGAGGGACGCCCCGATCGTGTGGACCGTCTTCCCCTCGCCGAGCGGGGTGGGGGTCACGGCCGTCACCACGACGTAGCGCCCGGAGGGGCGGTCCTTCAGCCGCTCGATGGCCGAGAGGGCGACCTTCGCCTTGTGGTGGCCGTAGGGCTCGACCTCGGAGGGCAGGAGGCCCGCCTGCGACGCGATCTCGGTGATGGGGCGGAGGGGGATCGAGCGGGCGATCTCGAGGTCGTTCTTCATCGGGGGGCTGGATCCCGGCCCACCCGCCGCGGGGAGGTGGGCGCGCAGAGGGCGGGCCCCCGCCCCCGGCCCGCCCGGAGTGGGGAGGTGGGAGGCGGGCGGAGACGGGGGCGCGGAGGGGATCGGGGCGCGGGGACGGTCGTCCCGCCCGTCGCGCGTCGGCTACTTGATCGTGGTGCTCTCGGTCTCGTTCGCGAGGTCGACGCCGTCCGAGGCGCGCTGGATCGAGGCGACGACCTTGACGAGGTTGCCGGGCGGCACCGCGAGGGCGCGGACCCGGTACTCGATGCGGACCTTCTCGTTCAGGTCGAGGCGGAACTCGCTCGACGTGGCGCCCTGGGCGGCGCCGGTGACGGTCACGCCGCGGTCGGCCGTGCCCGAGACGAACTCGAGCTCGTCCGGCAGGCTGAACACGACCTTGAGCGGCGGGGTGGACTGCGTCGCGACGTCGTTCTGGATGTCGAGGACGTAGAGGAACTCCTCGCCGACCTTGAAGATGCCCTTCTCGACGCCGGCGGCGTCCTTGTCCGTCATCTCGCTCTGGATGGCGGGCAGGCCGGTGACCTCGACCTCGCACTCGGCGCGGGCGACGCAGCCCGGGCACGAGGCCTCGGCCGTCACGACGCACTTCGCGTTCTGGAGGCCGTTCGCGGTCCAGTCGTAGGTCGCCGTCTGGCCGGGCGCGATGGTCCCGAGGGGGAAGTCCTTCGTGCCCCCGTCGAGGCAGCTGCCGTGGGCGACGCGGACCGAGCACCCGTTGGCCGGGCCGTCGCCCTTGTTCGTCACCTTCACGGTGAAGTTGCCTGGCTCGCCGAAGCCGATGCGGCCGGGGCAGATGAGCGCGACCTCGAGCGAGCACTGGACCGCGACGCATTCGCAGGTCGAGGCCACCTCGGGGAAGCCGTCTGCCGCCACGCGCACGCGCGAGGCGAACCGGCCGGGACGCGTCGGGGTGCCCGTGAAGACGAAGCTGTCCACGCGGCCCGCCGTCATCTCGGGCAGCGACATCGTGTTCTGGGTGCCGGGGGTCATGCCCTCGGGCCAGTCGAGCGTGACGACCACGTTGCGAAGGAGGCCCTTGCCCGTGTTCGTGACGGTGCCCGTGATCTGCATCGGGCTGCCGACCTCGGCGGAGCCGGGCTCGCAATGGCAGACGACCGCGAGGGCGCCCTTGAGGACGTCGACCGTGCAGACGCACTGGCTCGTTCCGGCGCCCTGGGCGCTCGTCACGGTCCAGGGGATCGTCTGCGTGCCGTCGGCGACGGCGGTGAAGCGGACCGTCTTCTGGGCGGACGCGCCGGGCGCGATGCTGCCGAGGGAGAGGGGGAACTGCGCGCCGTCGGCGGGTGCAAGGCCCGGGGGCGGCGTCGCGACGAGGGTGACCTCGCCCGAGTCGGCCGAGCCCTTGTTGTCGACCGTGAACGTCACCTCGACGGGGTCGTTCCAGTTACACGACGGGGCCGAGACCGTGCAGCGGCACTCGAGCCGCACGTCCTGCCACGCCTTCTTGACGATCTCGCTGCGCGGGCACTCGGTGCCCTGGAACTTCCCGCGGGCCGTGAAGCGCACGCGGTTCGTGCCGGCGGCGCCCGTCGTGTTGCGCAGGGTGAACGTCGCGTTGCCGTCGGGGCCGGAGACGGCCTTCGAGAGCTTCGTGCCGCCGTCGAACGCGGCCTCGGGGCCGTCGAGGATCTCGGCCTCGATCTCGGTCCCGGCGAGGCCCGAGCCGTCGCTGGCCATGTGGACGTTCACCGTGAACGCGTGCTCCGCGGCGGGCAGGAGGTTCGTCGCGCCGTCGGGGAACCGCACGGACCAGTCGGCCCAGATCTTCTTCGCGAACACCTTGTGGCGGCTGCCGTCCTTGATGGCCGGCACGTACGCGATGATGTCGGTCACGCCCTCGTAGACCGAGGTCATCGTGATCCACGTCTGGCCCGTCCCGATCGTCAGGTCGGGCAGACGGACGCCGCTCGCGTCGGTGAAAGGGTAGTTGTTCGCGGCGTCGATCGACTCGGTCTCCCAGTTCGTCACGGTGACCGCGAACTGGTTGTCGATCTTGTTGCCGCCGTTGCCGACGTGCGCGTTGCCGATGGGGGCGATCGCCGCGTCGGTGTACTGGTCGTCCACCGCGACGATGTCGCCGACGCTCTTGGGGCTGCGGGCGAGGATCCACTCGACGCGCTGGCCGGGCATCGGCGAGCCGAACTGGTCGAGGACGGTTACGACGAGGGTGTGCTGCGTCTTGACGGGATTGCAGTCGACCTGAGGCGAGACGCGCTCGTCCCACACGACCGTCGCGGGCACGCGGGCGACCGCCACGGGGGGGGCGCTGACGATCGGCGCGAACAGGGGCGGAGGCGGGGCGCACACGACCGGTGCCGGCTCGGGCACGCACGAGTGGCTGCCGGGGATCCGCGAGCCTTGGCACGCGCCGACGCCCACGAGGACGAACAACACCGCGATGGACCGAACGTTCATTCACTGCCTCCGCCGGCCGCGCCACCTCGGCTCGGCCGCCACCCGACCCCACCCGTCCCGGACGGCCCGGCTCCCCGGCCCGAAAGGGGCCGAGGGTGGAATTCCGGCCTCCCGGCCGAGACGTCCCGCCCTGTGGGCAATCGGCCGGAATCTAGCAGGACTTCCCCGTAACTCCATCCAACGGGATCCGGTGCCCGGGGGGGGAGTCGACCGCAATGGAGCGCCTGGACCGCCGGGGGCGCCGGGGGCGGCGACGCGGTCGGAACCACGGCGTAAGGGCAGGGTTCCAAGCGGGCCCGAAACGAACACGGCCCCCGGACTTTCGTCCAGGGGCCGTCACCCGTACGGCGTGCGCATCGGGGAGCAGGCTCCGAGGCGCATCGAGACCGTGCCCGGAGCATACATCGGATCGCTAGGTATGCCAGGAGATTCCCGCGGACCCATGGGAAGGAGGCGCACCTTCAGCCCCCCGGTGTCCCGCGCAGCCTGCGCCCCCGTGGAGCTCCAGGCCGTCCCGCGACGCCGTCCCCGGCTACCCCGGGATGGGGCGTTCCGGGCACCCGCAGGGGATGCGCGCGCAGGTGGGGCACCCCTTCGCGTAGGCGGCGGCCGCGTCGGAGAGGTCGACCCCCACGAGCGAGGCGAGGGTGGAGAGCCAGGCGAGCACGTCGCCGAACTCCTCGAGGAGGTTCTCGGGGTCCCGCTTCTTGAGGGCCCGGGCGAGCTCGCCCACCTCCTCCGCGAACCAGAGGAAGGTGCCGGGCACGCCCCGGCGGCGATCCCGTTCGAGGAACGTGGCCTCGATCGTCCTCTGGAAGCCGCGGATCGACGGCCCGTCTTCGGCCACCGTCGCCCTACTTGAGCCGCTTGACGGTCGACAGCGTGATGTCGTCGTTCTGCGGGGTGTTCAGGTGGAACTGGTCGATCGTCGAGCCGACGAAGTTCACGAAGGCCTGGCTGTTCTTCGGGGCCTCCTGCTTGATCACGGCGTAGAGGCGCTGCTCGCCGAACTCGTCGCCGGTCTCGTTCTGGACCTTCAGCGCGCCGTCCGTGTGGAGGACGAGCCGGTCCCCGGGGCCGATCTCGACCTCGACCTCGTTGATCGAGCGGTCGAACACCGGGCCCACGTCGAGGCCGAGCGCGATCCCCTCGGGGTTGACGATCGCGGTCTTGCCGATCCCGTGGCGGTAGATCACGAGCGGCAGGTGCCCCGCGCTGGCGATCCGCGCGGTGCCGTTCCCCACGTCGATCACGGCGTAGAGCGCCGTCACGTACTGACCCTGGGAGAGGTCGGCCGCCAGGAGGCGGTTCACCTTCATCAGGACCTCGGCCGGCGCGAGCACGCCCGGGGCCTCCGCACGCACGTACGCGCGGGCCATGCTCATCAGGATGGCGGCGGGGATGCCGCGGACGCTCGTGTCGAGCATCATCACGCCGAGGTGCGAGTCGTCGATCCGGAAGTAGTCGAAGTGGTCGCCGCCGATCTCGAAGCCCGGCTTGAAGAGGGTCTCGACCTCCCAGCCCGGGATCCGCGGCGGGTCCTTCGGCATGAGGCCGTGGTGGATCTGGGCCGCCATCTCCTGCTCGCGGCTGACGACCTCGGCCAGGTCCTGCATCTGGTGCTGCTCGCGGAACTTCAGGTTCGCGACCAGGCGCTCGACGCTGCGGGCGATGGCGTTCGCCTCGGGGCCGTGGGCCGCGATGCGGCGCGTGGGGTCGCCGGTGCTGCCGAGGCGGTCGAGCTCGCGCGCGAGCGCCTGGATGGGCTTGGCGTGGCCGCCCGCGAGCACCCAGCCCAGGCCACCCACGAGCAGGGGGCCGAGGAAGAGCATCAGGAGGCCCGCCTTGTTCGAGCCGCCGCCCTCCGGGGCGGGCGGGTCGTCGAAGGAGAGGACGGCGTAGCCCTGGGGGGAGGACGATCCGCCGATGGGGGCGTAGAAGAGCGTGGAGGGCACGCCGCCGACCGTCGCGCGCCACGATCCGTACGCGCTCGAGAGGCCGTTGTAGCTCGTGCGCGGCTCGGTCGGGGCCGCGAAGCCGAGGTCGCCGTCCTTGCCGGTGATCGTGCGCTTCGCCGTGAACAGGTTCGCGTCGACGGTCCAGACCGCGCGGATCTGGAAGGCGCCCACGTTCGGGCGTGGCAGCGCGCGGACTCCGCCGGCCGTCGGGGCCGCCGGGGCGTCGCCGCCGGAGGCAGCCAGAAGGCGCTGCTGGATCTCCACGAGACGGTTGCGCTGGTCGCGGAGCGGCGCGCGGTCGTCCTCGTCCTTCGCCGCGTCGATCCGCTTCTTGACGCGGTTGATCAGGGCGTCCAGCGGGGCGACGGCCGCCTTGCCCGTGGGGTCGCCCGCCATCGCGAGCGTGACCGCCAGGGTCTCCTGGATCAGGTCGATCGCCTCGCCGCGGAGATTGAGGCCCTTGAGCTGCTCCTCGAGGCCCTTGCGCATGCCCTCGAGGTCCTTCGAGGTCGCGGACCTTCCCGAGGCGCCCTCCGAAGCCCTCGGCGGCGCCATGCCGACCGCGTAGCTGCTGGCGGCCGCGATGCCGGCGGCTTCGAAGGAAGTGCGGGCCTCGTCGGTGCCCGACGACTTCATGCCCGGCAGCACGGCCAGGGCGACCACGAGAGCCGTGACCAGACCCGAGAGCAGCCCGATCTTGGGTCCGAGCCCCATGCCGCGTTGCGGCGCGGAGGCGCCGCGGCCGCCGCCCCGCGCGGGCTTCTCGACCTTCTCGCCCTTCTCGGCGCGGTCCGCGGCGCGGCCGCCGCCGGTGCGAGCGGATAAACCCCCCGACTTCGAGGTGGGCGGGGTCTTTTGGGCCTCGGGAGCCGGCGCCATCGGCCGGACCACCGGGGCTACGACCGGGGCGACGACCGGTGCGACGGTGGGGGCCAAGACGGGGGCGACCGTCGGCGTCACGGGCTTCATCACGGGCGGGACCGTCGGAGGCACCACCGGCCGGGCGACCGGGGCAACCGTCGGAGGCACCACCGGCCGGGCGACCGGGGCGACCGGGGCTACCCTCTGCGGCACGAGGGGGCGGGCGACCGGGGGCACCACGGGCGGGACGGTGGGCGGCACGAGGGGCTTCCGGGGCCCCTCCCCGTCGCCACGCCCGCCGCCGACGTTGCGCTCCCCGTCAGGTCGAGCCGGCCGATCCGCCATGGGTGACGACCTCCGTTGCGTGTCGCGCCCCGATTCCGGCCCGGTAGGCCGCGGGGAGGGGCGGAGTATAGCCGGACCCCTTCCCGCGAGACGAGGCCGCAGTCGGCGCTCGTACGGACACGGGGCGACACGGCTCAGCGGAGCAAACTGCCGATTCCGCCCGCCAGCACGCCCGCGATCGCGCCGGCGATCAAGTCGTCGGAGAGGATCCCCAGGCCTCGAGGCAGCCGCTCGGCCGCGCCGATGACCCCCGGCTTCGTGATGTCGAGGACGCGGAAGAGGAGGAAGGACAGGCCGGCGAGCCAGAAGCCCGAGGCGGACGAGGAGGCCGTGGCCACCACGAGGGCGAGCGCCTGACCGGCGACCTCGTCGGTGACGACCCAGCCCGGGTCCCCGTGGCCGTCCGGCGTCGAGAGGGAGCCGCCGAGCACCAGGGTCGTGACGATCCCGAACGCAAGCAGCGCGAGGAGTAGGGGCGTCGCGGGCCCGAAGGCCGCGCCGTGCACCGCGAGGACGGCCCCGACGGTGGCGGCGGACGCGACGGTGCCCGGGATGGGGGGGATCCACCCGAGGCCGAACGCCGAGAGGAGCAGCCTACGCACGCGGGGGTGGGGGGACGGCCCGGAGCGCGGCGACGGCGCGCACGACGTACTCGATGCCCGAGAGCACGGTGGCCGCGGCGGCGACGAGGACGAGTGCGTGGGTCAGGGTGAGGCTGCCGGGCCCGCCGCCAAGATCGCCGAGCGACGTGCGGACGAAGTCGACCCCGGCGCCGTGGAGCAGGACCGCGCCGATGGCGATGCACTGGATCGCCATCTTCCCCTTGCCCCAGATGCCCGCCTGGAAGTTGCCGCCCGCGCCCTCGACGCTGGCCCGCAGGGCCGTGACGAGGAGCTCGCGCGCGAGGATCACCGCGACCGTCCACGGGGGCAGGAGATCGGGGATGCCCGGGATCCCCAGCAGGAAGACGCAGGAGCCGAGGATGAGCAGCTTGTCGACGAACGGGTCGGCGATGCGGCCGAAGACGGACACCTCGCCGCGCGCGCGGGCGATGTAGCCGTCGAGGCTGTCGGTGGCGGCCGTGACCACGAAGATCGCGAACGCGGCCCACCAGAGGCCCGTGTCCGGGCCGCCCGTCCTGCGGATCACGTGCAGGACGCCCCAGAGGACCAGCGACAGGAGCCCCCGTCCGATCGTGAGGCGATTCGCCCAACCCATGCCCCGGCGCCCCACCTCGTGGTTCGGCCCCGTCGTCATGCGCGCGTCGTCCCCGGGCCGTCGGCGTGCGTCGGCGCGGCGGCGGCCTTCCCCTCCGCGGGGACCGCGACGAGGTCGTATCCGTCGGCGGCCGTCACGTCCACGCGCAGGAAGCGTCCCGGACGCAAGCCCTTCGGGGCGGGTGCGACGCGCACGTGGCCGTCCACCTCGGGGGCGTCCTGCTCCGTGCGGGCGAGCGCGCTCCGGCCGAGCGGGTCCACGGTCTCGACGAGCACGTCGATCGTGGTGCCCACCCTCGCGCCGGTCCGCGCGAAGTGGACCGCCTGCTGGGCCGCCATGAGCTCGTCGCGCCGCTTCGCT
>JAYTCP010000133.1:0-12819 GCA_043736435.1 Planctomycetia bacterium
GTCAGCTCGGGCGTGGTCCCAGGGGGCGCCGTCTGCAGGATGTCGTGGAGGCGCGTCGCGAGCACGAGGAACGCGGCGTACTCCTTCGTCGGCTCGAGCTTCGGGGCCGAGAGGCAGAGGGCCGCGGATCCTCCGCGCGCGGGGTCCAGCACGGTACGTGCGAGCGTCACGTGGCCCGTCCCCGCTGAGGCGAACTCCCGGGGCAGCGGCATCTCCGGGTGCGCCACGGGGGGCCCCACGGGATCGCCGGCCGCGATCGGTCGGAACCGCTTCTCCACGAGGGCACGGACGATGCCGAGGTCGATGTCGCCCGAGATCGCGAGCACCGCGTTCCTCGGACGGTAGTGCCTCTCGAGGCGCGCCTTCACGTCGTCCAGCGTGATCGCCGCCACGTCCTCCGACCGGCCCAGCCGTCGCCCGCGCAGCCGCGGCTCCACGAGCGCTGCCCGCGCCTGCTCGCGCGCCGAGGTCGTCGGGTTCGCCCCCGCGGCGTTCGCGATCATCTTCTGCACGTACGACCGGGCGGCTGCGACCTCGGCATCCTTGATGACCAGGCCCGTCATCCGGGCCGCGGCGTCCTCCACCTCGCTCGCGATGTCCTTGCTCGGAAGGATGCGCCCGAACATCGTGTGGTCGTCCGCCGCGACGTGGGCGAATCCGAGCCCGTGCCAGGCGCCCGGCGCGGGCGGCCGCATGCGGACGTCTTCCCGGGCGCGCGCTGGCGTGACGCCGGTCCCCGCGAGCAGGTAGAGCCGTTCGATCACGTGGGCGAGGCCCGATCGCCTGGCCGGGTCGTGCTCGCCCCCGACGGCGTAGACGACCACCACCGCGCCGTCGGCCGCGCCCGGCGTGCGCCGCAGCACGACCGCGAGGCCGTTCTCGAGCGTGAGCGTATCGACCTTCGACGGCGGCGGCGCCGCGACGCTTCGGCGCACGAACGGCGCACCGGCCAGCATGGCGAGTACCAGCACGATGGGAGTGCCGACTCGACCCGCACCCATGGATCACCCCTCCGCGACTCGGCCCCCGCCGCCCCCAGGATCGTCCGTACGGCCGCCCCCCTGCCGGGCCGCCGTCCGCCGCTCAGATCAGCTTCATGTCCTGGCCGACCTTGGTGAACGCCGCGATCGCGCGGTCCACGTCGGCGGTCTCGTGGCCGGCCGAGAGCTGCACCCGGATGCGGGCCTGGCCCTTCGGCACCACCGGGAAGTAGAAGCCGACGACGTAGATGCCTTCCTTCAGCATCCGGTCGGCCATCTCGACGGCCACGCGCGCGTCGCCCAGCATGATCGGGCAGATCGGGTGGACGCCGGGGCGGATCCGAAAGCCCGCCTTCGTCATGCCGTCGCGGAAGCGCTTCGTGTTCGCCTCGAGCCTGTCGCGCAGCGCCGTCGACTCGCCGAGCATGCGCAGGCACTCGCACGTCGCCGCCACGATCGCCGGCGCCACCGTGTTGCTGAAGAGGTAGGGGCGCGAGCGCTGGCGCAGCAGCTCGACGATCTCCTTGCGGGCCGCCGTGTAGCCGCCCGACGCGCCGCCGAGCGCCTTGCCCATGGTGCCCGTCAGCACGTCGATGCGTCCCGCCACGCCGCAGTGCTCGGGCGTGCCGCGGCCCGTGCGGCCCACGAAGCCCGTGGCGTGGCTGTCGTCCACCATGACCATGGCGCCGTGGCGCTCCGCGACGTCGCAGATCGTCTTGAGGTCGGCGATGTCGCCGTCCATGGAGAAGACGCCGTCCGTCGCGACCAGGATGCGCCGCGCGCCGACGGCCTTCGCCTCGACGAGCTTCGCCTCGAGGTCCTTCATGTCGAGGTGCTCGTAGCGGTAGCGGTGCGCCTTGCAGAGGCGGATCCCGTCGATGATCGACGCGTGGTTCAGCGCGTCGGAGACGATCGCGTCGTTCTCGCCGAGGATCGTCTCGAAGAGGCCGCCGTTCGCGTCGAAGCACGACGTGTAGAGGATCGCGTCGTCCATCCCGAGGAACGAGGCGAGGGCGGACTCGAGCTCGCGGTGGATGTCCTGGGTCCCGCAGATGAACCGGACCGACGCCATGCCGAACCCGTGGGTGTCGAGCGCCCGCTTCGCCGCCGCCACGAGCCGGGGGTCGTTCCCGAGCCCGAGGTAGTTGTTCGCGCAGAAGTTGAGGACCTCGCCGCCGGGGGACACGCGGATCCGCGCGCCCTGGGGGCTCGTGATCACCCGCTCCCGCTTGCGCAGGCCCGCCTCCTCGATCGACGCCAGCTCGGCCGCCAGCCCGTCCTTGACCGTCGTGTACATGCGTCGGGATCTCCGCGGGGGAGGCGGGAGGATACCCTTCCCGATCCGACCGGCCCCCTCCCGGCGCGGCCCGCGCCCCGCCCACGGGGGAATGACGCTCGCGACAGGTTCGTTGCACAATGCCGGGCCGCCGCCCTCCGCCGCGTCCCCCGGCAAAGGAACCCGATGAGCACGCCGCCTCCTCTCCCATCCCGATCGGTCTTGACCCCCTGGCAGCGCCCCGCCGTCCGCGCGCTCGTCCTCGGGTCCATCCTCGTCTCGGGGACCGGCCTGTTCCTGATGGGGACGCCCGCCGGGAGTCCGGCGACGTCGGGCGCCTTCTGGGCCCACGTGATCCTCGGTGTCCTGCTCGTCCCTCTGCTGCTCGCATTCACGATCCCCCACGCGGTCGTCCAGACCCGGCGCAAGCCGTTCATCGCCCTCACCGGCGCCCTGGTGCTCGGCGGAGCCCTCGCCGTCATCGCCTCGGGCGCCATCCTCGTCCTCGATCCCGTCCCGGCCCGCCACGCCACCGCGCTCGGCCTCCACGTCTACGGCGGGCTCGGGATGCTCCTGCTCTACGGCCTGCACCGCCGGTTCGGGGCGAACCCCGTCCGCTGGCAGGTGCTCGGCGCGGCCGCCGCGACGCTCGTGAGCATCGGGGGCGGGCTCCTGCTGTGGGAGAAGGCCGCCCCGGGCCCGACGTCGATCTACGAGACCGGGACCGCCGAGGCCGCGGACGCCGCCCGGCCCCACTTCTTCCCCTCGTCGGTGACGACGGGCGCCGGCGACCTCGTGCTCACGAGCGAGGACCTGCGCGACGTCGCCAGCTGCGCCACGTGCCACCGGGCCATCACCGAGGAGTGGAAGCGCAGCGCCCACCGCCACGCGTCGATGACGAACCCGTACTACCGCGTCAGCATCGAGGACATGCGCAAGCGCTTCCCGAAGTCGGACGCGCGCTGGTGCGCGGGGTGCCACGACCCGGCCCTGCTCTTCAAGAAGGACCCGAAGGAGGGCGTCTCCCTGATCGCCGCCTCGGAGCTCGACTTCGAGAGCGAGGACGCCCGCACGGGCCTCACCTGCGTCGTGTGCCATTCCATCGAGCCCCGCAGCACGCTCGGCAACGCCGACTTCGTCCTGCGCGGTCGCAAGGTCTATCCGGGCGAGAAGAGCACGTCGGAGGCCCTCCGCAAGGCCCACGACGTGCTGCTGCGGTTGAAGCCCCAGGCGCACGTCGAGAGCCTGCGGCCCAAGAACATCAAGGAGTCGTCCTTCTGCTCGCTGTGCCACAAGGCCGAGCCGCCCCCCGAGCTCAACCGGTGGAAGTGGGTGCGGGCCCAGGACGAGTACGACGCCCACGACGACAGCGGCGTGTCCATGGGCAACGCGCGCAGCTTCTACCACCCGCCCGCGTCGAAGACCTGCCAGGACTGCCACATGCCCCTCGTGGCCGACCCGGACGACCCGTCCGCGGACGAGAAGGGCATGGTGCGCAGCCACCTGTTCGCCGCCGCGAACACCGGTCTGCCCTACCTGCGCGGCGACAAGGACATGATCCAGAAGATCTCGACGTTCCTGTCCACGGCCTGCCGCGTGGACGTGACCGGCGTGATCCTGTCGGGCGACCGGCGCTTCGTCCCGGCCCCGAAGGCCCTGCCCGCCGTCAAGCCCGGCGAGGTCGTCGAGGCCCACGTCGTCGTGCGCAACCTGAACGTCGGCCACCGCTTCCCCGGAGGCACCGCGGACAGCAACGAGGTGTGGGTCGACTTCGAGGCGAGGGTGGGCGGCGCCCCCGCGTTCTATGCGAGCGGCCGCGTCGACCCGGTGACGAAGGAGGTCGACGCCTCGGCCGAGTTCTACCGGACGTACTGGCACACGCGCGAGGGGAAGCGCTTCACGAGCCGCGTCGCGAACGACCTCTACACGTTCATCTACGGCAACCGCATCAACCCCGGGTCCGCCGACGTGGTGCGCTACCGCTTCCGCGTGCCCGAGGGCGCGAGCGGCGCGCTCGAGCTGAAGGCGACGCTCCGCTACCGGAAGTTCTTCGCCCCCCTGATCCAGGACCTCGCGAAGAGCCGCGGGACGAAGGTGGGGCTCAAGATCAAGCTCGCGACCGAGCTCGACTACCTCGTGCCCGGCCCCATGATCGAGACCGACCTGGGCGACCTCCCGATCGTGGACATGGCCACCGGCACGCTGTCGCTGCCGATCACCGCCGAGGGGACGCCCGGGCCCGCCCCGGCGCCGGAGAGCCTCCCGCTCAAGCTGCCGGACGACCGCGACCGCGTGAACGACCTCGCGATCGCCTACCTCGTCCAGGGCGACCCCGACCGGTCCCGCGCGCTCTTCGAGACGGTGACGCGCATCGACCCGAAGTACGCCGATGGCTTCGTGAACGTGGCGCGAGCATCCATCGAGAAGGCGGACTGGTCGGCGGCCCACGCGGCGCTCGACGAGGCCTTCCGCCTGAAGCCCGGCTTCCCCAAGGCGCACTTCTTCCGGGGCCTCGTGCTGCGCAACCTCGCGCAGTTCCCCGAGGCCGAGGCGCAGCTGCGCGCCGTGCTCGTCGCGTTCCCCCGCGACCGCGAGTCGCTCCGCCGCCTCGCCGACGTCCTCTACCAGCAGGACAAGCACGACGAGTGCCTGAAGGTCGTCGACGTGATGACCGCGATCGACGCGGCCGACCAGGAGATCTGGTACTGGGCCATGCGCGCCTACCAGGCGAAGGGCGACACCGTCCGCGAGGCCGCGGCGCAGGCGGCGCACGACAAGTTCCGCCCGGACGAGGACGCGCAGGTCCGCCGCGGCCCGGACACGATCGCGGACCCGAACCTCCATCGGCTCGCGCAGCGCGTCCACGTCCACGAGCAGCCCGGACTCTCGGCGCCGAGGTGATCGGCCGCCGACGGGTCCGACCGCTTCCGGTAGGCTCGGCCTCGTGGCGCCCCGCGATCCCTACCTCGTCCGCCTCCGTCGCGCCCGGCGGGGGATCGTGGCCGCGCTCGTAACGAGCGTGCCGCTGTCCCCCGCCGCGGCCACCGAGGCGTGGGCGGTCGCCGGGGCCCTCCTCCTCGCGGGCCTCGCGCGCCACGACCGCCGGCGCGGCGGCGACGGCACCGCCGCCGCGGCCGTGCTCGCCAAGTACGCGCGCGTCGACGACCTCGGTTCGCCCGCCATCGCCGTCCGCGCGCACCTCGCGCACCATCGGCTCGACCCGCGTCTCGGCGGCCTGCTCGGCGACGCGTCCGCGCTCGCCTCCGCCTGGCTGTCGTCCCGCACGGGCACGCCCGCGCCCCTGCTCGCGCGGGCGCTGGCAGCCTGCGCGCCGTTGGCGCTCGGTGCGTTGGCCTCGGGCGGGGAGGCTCCCGCAGCCCTGGCCGCGCGGTGCGCGGGAGTCGACATCGCGTGCCTGGAGGCGCCCGGAGCCCTCGAGCGGATCGAGGGGCCCCCGGGGGACACGTACAGACACCTTCGCCGCCGGGGTTGGGGACCCCTCCGGCGCAGATAGGGACCGGCGATCCGGGGGGGAGTTCAGGTGGCCGTTCACCCGGGGACCCCGCCGGGCCGATAGGTCCTCCAGCCACCGCCCTGCGGCAGTGGTCGGAGATCCTGGAAACCGCCCCCTGTCGCCCGACCACCGGCCCTCTTCCGCCGTCCAGAGCGACACCGCCCCCGCGGTGCCCGCCGCCGGGCCCGTGGCCTTCCTGGAGGCGGTGGCGCTCTTCCTGCGCATGATCCCGCTCTATCCGCCCGGCCACGTCCGCGTGGCCGCCGCCACCGAGCGCCTGTTCGACGTGCTGCGCGCGGCGCCAGGGTCGACGGTCGTCGAAGTCAGCCGCGGTGGCCTCCTGGTGCGAGGCGACGACGCGGGGAACCTCGGCCCGGGGCCCGCCGCCTTCCGCGCCGCGCTCCTCCAGACGGCCGTGTCGCGCGTGACGTTCGAGCCCGACGCGCCCCACGAGGCCTACGTCGAGTTCTCCCGCGCGCTCCAGCGCAACATGCGTCGGGCCGGGCAGGGCCGGGTGACGTTCGCCGACCTCTGGCCCACCGAGATCCCCGGGATCCTGGTCGAGGAGCTCCGCTTCCGTCGCGAGGGCTTCCAGGTGGCCGACGCGGCGGGGTCGGAACCCGCGGAGGGAGGCTCCTACGCCTCGGACTTTGGGGCCGGCGGTGGACTGTTCGATCCGGAGCTCGCCGGTCCCGATGGCTCGTACGGTGGCGTTGGCGGCGGCGGCGGTCGCGGTGGCGGCGGTAGCGGCGGGAGCGGCGGTGGCGGGAGCGGCGGTGGCGGTAGCGGCGGTGGCGGCGGTGGCGGTAGCGGCGGTGGCGGGAGCGGCGGCGGCGGTAGTGGCGTCGTCGGCGGCGGAAGCGTCGGCAGCGGCGTCAGCGGCGGCGTCAGCGGTGGCGGCGGCGGTTCTGGCGGCGGCGTCGGCGGTGCGGGCGTCGGCGTCATCGGTTCGGCCGGCATCGGCGGCGGCTTCGAGGACGGGGGCGGAACCGTGCCCCGCCCCTCGCGGGTCGTCGCGGGCTCTCCCGAGCTTCGCGCGCTCCTCCAGGACGACGTGGAGATCCGTGGCCTCCTCGATCGTGCAGAGCGGGCTCTGGAGGCGATGCCGAGCCTGAGGCTCGGACGCCTCCCGATCGGCTCGGACGCGGACTTCCTGGAGCACCTCCTGCGGCTCCTGCCCATCGAGGCACGCTCCGACCCCGCGAGGGGTCGCGAGGCCGTGCGCCGCGTCCTCGAGCGATTCGTCGAGGCTCTCGCCCGGGAGCAGACCGCGCCCGAGCGTCGCCCGCAGACCGCCATGCTGATGCAGGCGCTCTGGAGCATCTTCCCCCCTCGCCGGGACGTGCCCCGCGAGGTGGAACCGCCCAATACCGAGCCGCCTCCGCCCGCCACGGAGGATCCCGACGACGGGGACCTCTCCTTCCTCGACGACCTGGGCCCGGCGCACCACGACCCGAGTCGCAGCCCGAGCCTGGCGTCGGCCGTCATGCCGGAGCTCGTGTCCGAGGACGGCATCCGCGACCTCTCGAGCATCCTCACCCACGCCTGGCTCCTCGATCCGCTCACGGAGCGCCGGGAGGTGCTCGCCCGGCGCCTGGTGGAGGCGCTCCGCGCGCGCCGCTCCCGCCCGAATCCGCCGTGCATCCTGGCCCACATGAAGGAGCTCGCGGCCAACGAGGCGCGCAGCACCGACGCCGAGGGTCTCGACCGCCTCGCGCGCCTCGCCGCCATCGCCGAGCTCGCCGGGCTCGACGGCTCGCCCGCGCTGCAGGGCTGGCTCCCGGAGACGCTCGTGGTCGCCGCCTTCCCGCGGCTCCTCCGCGCGCACATGCGCACGGGCGGGGGCGCCGAGGCCGTCCTGCGGCGCAAGGGGCGCGCGAGCATCCTCGCCGCCGGCACGTCCCTCTTCGATCCCGAGGCCGGGCTCGACGCCCGCATGCTCGACGGCCTCCTCGCGTCGCACGCCTCGGAGGCGTGGTGGGTGGTCGAGGCGCTCCTCGCCTGCGACGACTCGGCCCTGCACGCCCGCGCCCAGCGGGCACTGCGGGCGCGCGAGCTGCCCTCGATCGCCGCCGTCGCGTTCCGCGCCCTGCCCCCGGCGAGCGTCCCGAAGTCGTTCATGCGCCGCCTGGCCCAGGATGCGGCCGACGGGACCGACTCGCATCGCCTCGACGACGAGGCCGTCGCGATGCTGCGCCACTGCATCGAGGACCGCACCCTGCCCACCTCCTCGCGCGTGTACGCCACGGCCTGCCTCTCCGCGTTCCCGCAGCAGGACGTCGAGCCGATCCTCCGCTCGCTGCTGCGGCGGCGCTACGTGGTGCTCCCCGTGCTGCCGCGCGCCGTGCGGCGGCAGGCGGTCAACATGCTGAAGGAGGGCGGCACCGACGCCGTCCTCCCCTCCTCGCGACCTGTCCCGATCCTCGAGGAGCGCTGATGGGCGATCCGTCCCTCCTCACCGCGCTCGTCGAACGGCTCCTCTTCGGGCTCGTGAACGCCCAGCTCTACGGCCCGGCCAGCGCCCGCGTGGTCGCCGCCACCGACGACGCGGCGGCCCGCGTGTCCGCCTGGTGCACCGAGCGCGGGACCTCCTCCGTCCTCGTCGGCGCCGTGGACGACCAGGTGGTCGTCGAGGGGCGCCCGCTCCTCGGGGCGAGCCTCTTCGCGAAGCGCCTCCTCCAGCGCATCCGCGAACGGGGCGCGGGCGGCGTCGAGATCCAGGCCGACGCGCCTCCCGCCGCGCTCCGCGCGCTCCTCGACGTGCTCTCCCGTCGGGGCGGCGCCGCCGACCACGTCACCGCCAACGAGGAGCTCCAGGCGAAGGGCGCCGTCGGCGTCCGTCTCGTGCCGCCCTTCGCCGTCGGCGGCGCGTCGGTCGAGCGCGCGCCGTGGGGCGAGGAGGCGGGCGGGATCCGCGGCGGCGGCGCGGGCGGCCACAGCGAGATGGACCTCGGCATCGGCGCCGGCGTTGGCTGCGGGGACGACCTCGCCCTCATCGGCGGTGCCGATCTCGCCGGGTGCTCCCACGGGCACGGGACCGGCCATGGCGAGGGCTGCGGCCCCGGCGGCGGTCGGGGCGGCGGTCCGGGCGAGGAGGGGGGGGGCGCGGGGGGCCCTGGCGGCGCCGGCGGCGCCGGCGGCTTCGGCGGTGCGGGCGGCCTCGGGGGGCCTGGGCGCTCCGGGGGCTCCGGGCGCATCCTGGGCACGGGAGGCCCTGGCGGCGCCGAAGGCGCCGAGGGCACCTTCGCCCTCGACGCGCCGATGCCGCGCCTCGCGCAGGAGGCCCGCCGGCTGGTGGCGCTCCACCAGAGCACGGTGGACCAGCTCCAGGAGCTCACGATCTCGGTCTGCCAGGGCAAGGAGATCGCGGTCGGCGACGTCGGGGACACCGTCGAGCGCATGCTCGTGGGCCTCGAGCACGACGCGGGCTACCTCCACGGCCTCGCGCAGTACCCCGAGCACGACTTCTTCACCTTCGGGCACTCGATCCGCGTCGCGCTGCTCGCGATCGACGTGGCCCGGCACTGGACCTCCGACCGACGCTTCCTCTCCCGCATCGGCAGCGCGGCCCTCCTCCACGACGTAGGCAAGGCGCTGGTCTCGTGGGACGTGCTCCACAAGCGCGGCCCCCTCACGGCCGACGAGCGCCGCGACATGCAGAAGCACCCGGTGCTCGGCGGGGGGATCCTCCTCTCGCTCAAGGACTCCGATTCGCTCGTCGTCGCGGCCGCGTACGGCCACCACCGACAGGACAACGAGCGCGGCTACCCGGCCGACGAGGACGAGCTCGAGCAGAGCGTCGTGACGCGCCTCGTGAAGATCTGCGACGTGTTCGAGGCGCTGACGGCCGTCCGGCCGTACAAGGCGGCCATGTCGCCCGTCAAGGCCTACCGGACGATGACGAAGATGAGGGGCACCTTCGACGGCGACCTCCTGGGTCACTTCATCAAGACGATCGGCATCCATCCCGGCGGGACGTGGGTCAAGCTCGATGACGGCCGCTCGGCCCGGGTCGTGCGCCAGACCCACGACCTGCACCGCCCGGTCGTCGAGCCCGCGACGATGCCCGACGGGAACCCGATCCCGCCCGGCGACCGCCGGCGCTACGACCTCACCACGCCCGAGCCGGGCGGCCCGACCGTGGTCGTCGGTCGCGACGCCCGCGCCGTCTGCCCGACGTAGTGAAGGGCGGGGCCCGCGCTCGAGGCGCCTCCCCGAGGGTCCGACGCCCGGATGCGGTTGCGCGACCCTCCCCGACCGACGTACCGTCGGGGGATGGTCCCCCCGCGCCCCCCTCCTCCTCGACCCCGGCCGTCCCAAAGGGGCGTCGGCGCCCTCCTCGCGGCGCTCTCCCTCCTCGGTGCCCGGCCCGCCTCCGCCGACTACGACGCGGCGAAGAAGCTCTTCCAGGACGGCCTCGCCCAGACCGACTGGAAGGCCCGGCGCGCCGGGTACATGGCCCTCCTCGACTACGACGGCGGGCCCGCGGCGCAGGCGATCCTGTCGGCGCTCGGCACCGAGACGAACGCGGCCGTCGAGGCCGCGGCGGTGGACGGGCTCGCGCGCATGCGCTCGAAGGAGGCCTCGGCCGAGCTGCTCTCGTCGCTCTCGAAGGGCAAGTCGAGGGAGCGGCTGCTCGCGGCCGTCGCCCTGAGCCGGCACGTGACGCCGGAGGTGGACGCGGCCCTCGTCGCCGCGCTCGCGGGCAAGGACGCGATCCTCGCCGCGCAGGCCGCCCTCGCGCTGGGGACGTCGGGACGCAGCGGCGCGGGCCCCGCGCTCGTCACGGCCCTCGCGCACGCCGCGCCACAGGTTCGCATCGCCGCGATGCGGTCCCTCGCGGCGACCGCCGAGAAGGCGGGCGGCCCAGCGATCGTCGCGAGGCTCGCGCTCGAGACCGGGCGGGTCCGCGGCGAGGCGATCCGCGCGCTCGAGACGCTGGCGGTCAAGAAGCTGGGGGATGCGCCCAAGAAGTGGGCCGCGTGGGCGAAGGGGGAGGATCCCGACGCCGTCGACGAGAAGCCCGCGCTGCCGCCGTCGTTCTTCGGCGCCCCGGTCACGGGCACGCGCGTCGTGTTCTGCCTCGACCGGAGCCTCCTGATGAAGGACGCGCATCCGTGGGTCGGCGCCGAGGGGCGCGAGCGGCTCGAGGCCCTGTGCACGCCGCCCGACGGCGACCGGATCCCGTGGCGCCAGCTCAAGACGAAGCTCCAGCTCGCCGTGGCGCAGATCCTGCACGCCGCGGAGGGCCTCCCCGCGGGCGCGAAGATGGAGGCCATCACCTTCGCGAAGGAGGTGGGGGGCGCGTTCGACCGCAAGCTCGTGCCGGCCAACGGCGCCAACAAGAAGGCGCTCGCGGTCGCGCTCCAGGCGCTCGACGTGGACGACGGGATCAACCTCTTCGACGCGCTCGCCACGGCCCTCGACCTCGGCGGGCCCACGGAGGAGAAGGCCTGGAAGGCGGGCCCCGACGAGATCTTCCTCGTCACGAACAACGGCCCCACGGCCGGTCTCGTGGCCGACGTGGACGCCGTGGGGCCGGCGATCGCGCTCCGGGCGCGGCTGCGGATGGTGCCGATCACGGTGGTGGGGATCGGCAACCACCCGTACGGGCTGGCGGAGACCCTGGCCAAGCGCACGGGCGGGGTCTACCTGAACCTCTCGAAGTAGGGCCCCGGATGGCGCTCCGCGTTCCGCTCCCCCCGGTGGCCGCGCGACTTGTTAGGCTATCCGGGTTCGGTTCCCGGCCCGGGAGGCCTCCCATGGCCCGTCGCCTGCGCATTCTGTCCCTCGTCGCCGCGTCGGCGCTCGCCTGCGCGTCCGCGCCCGCGCGCGCGGACGACCCCAAGGCTCCGGCGGCGCCGGCTGCCGTGCCCGCGCCGGCCCCCGCCGCCGTGCCCGCCATCGTCAGCAACGCGGACGCGAAGGCCGCCATCGTCGCGTTCAAGGAGGCCTTCAAGGCGAAGGACGTCGAGGCGAAGTGCGACGCGATCGACGGACTCGCCAAGGTGCAGCATCCCGACGTCGTCGCGGAGCTCGCGAAGCTCCTCGCCCACAAGAACCTCGAGATCCGCGCGACCGCCACCCAGGACATGGGCTTCCAGACGGCGCTCCCCGCCATCGCCGGCGCGCGCCTGATCGCCACGCTCGAAGGCAAGAACCTCGACTGGGCCTACACCACCGACGCCATCGACGCCTTGAAGGCGCTCAAGTACCGCGCCTCGCTCCCGCTGCTCGTCAAGCTGATCAAGCACGAGAACCACGTGATCGTCCGCTGGGCGTTCGACGCGATCGGCGACATGAAGGACGTGCGCGGCATCGAGCCGATCCTCGAGCGCATCCGGGAGCTCAAGATCGACTCGGCCGTCCGCTGGGACGGCGTCTCCGTCAGCGTCGACACGGGCTCGGCCGGCGACGGCGACCAGAAGGCGGCCGAGGCGCTCGGCGCCGCGCTGTCCGCCGCGAACAAGGGCAAGGGCAAGTCGGGCGGCCGCACGAGCCGCGCGCTCGGCGAGATCGTCTTCCTCGTCCTCAAGGACCTGACGGGCCAGCAGTTCTCGACCGGCAAGGCCGCCCGCGAGTGGCTCGACGCGAACAAGGTCCTGGTCGACGAGAAGATGAAGGCCCTCGACGCCGAGCAGAAGAAGCAGGAAGAGGACGCCAAGGCCATCCTCGCCGCGGTGAAGGCGCAGAGGTAGCCCTCCGCCGCGATGGGTCGGGGTCCCGGCCGCGGGCCGGAATCGTGGGGGCGGCGGGCGAACGCGGCGATGTCCTCGACGTCCGGCCGAGCGGGGGAAGTCAGGACGGGCCATACGAGGCGCTCGGGCCTACCCGACAGGCCGGCCCGTCTGCCGTCAGCGGCGCGGTCACGCGCCCCCTCGATCGGGCCGGACCCATCCGGCTCCGCGCACCCGCCCGGCGGCTCGACCTCTCGGTCCGGCCGCCGGGCTCGCTTGCACCATCGCACGAGCCGCCCATGCTCCCCGGGCGCCGGGGGCTCCCGCCCTGGGGGTGGAAAATCGAAAGTTAGACTTTCGATGTTCAATGTA
>JAYTCP010000134.1:0-4509 GCA_043736435.1 Planctomycetia bacterium
GCGCGCGCCGGGGCGACCGGACACGTCCCCGGGGGACGAGCCGTGACCGACCCCACGCCGCATCACGCGCTCTCGCCCGACCTGGGCCACGCCCCTGAGGACGTCTACCTCGCGCTCTTCGAGGAGAGCCCCGTTCCCATGTGCGTCTACGACGAGGAGACGCTCCGCTTCCTCGCGGTGAACGCGGCCATGGTGGAGCGGTACGGATGGTCGCGGGAGGAGCTGCTCGCGCTCGACCTGCTCGCGATCCGACGGCCGGAGAACCCCGCGGAGTATCTCGCGAGGCGCCGCCGCGCGCACGCCGAGTCCCCCACGGGACGCGGGTCGCCCGGGACGGTCATGCACTGGACGAAGGACGCGGGCCCCTTCGACGTCGAGACGCACTGGCGGCGGACGCGGTTCCGCGGGCGTGAGGCGAGCCTCCTCGTGATGCTCGACGTGAGCGAGCGCCTCCGGGCCGAGCGCGCGCTCCTCGAGGAGCGCACGCGCCTCGACCAGATCATCGAACAGGTGCCGGTGAGCCTCTGGTCGACCGATCGGGACCTGCGGTTCACGTGGGGGGGCGGCGGGGGCCTCGTCGTGGCGCCCGCGGCCATCCTCGACAAGACCCTGTTCGAGTTCTTCGAGACCGACGACCCGACGCACCCGTCGATCGCCGCGCACGGACGCGCGATCGAGCAGGGGACGCAGCAGCGCTTGGAGCTGCGGTGGAACGGGTACGTCTTCGAGATGGTCGTCTCCCCCCTGCGCGACGCGGAGGGCCTCATCCTGGGCACGATCGGGGCCGCGCTCGACGTGACGGCCTTCCGCCGCGACGCCGAGCGCCTCAAGGCCTCCGAGGCCCAGCTGTCCGACCTCGGGATCCGGCTCCAGATCATGCGGGAGGAGCAGCAGAAGCGCATCGCCCGCGACCTCCACGACTCGCTGGGCCAGGAGCTCGTCGCGCTCGGCATGGAGGCCGCGCGCATCGCACGGCACCTCCTCCCGGACCAAGACGCGGTCCGGGCCCGGGTGGACCATCTCGCCGAGGGGCTCGCGCGCACGCTCGAGCTCGTGCGCGACCTCGCCTCGGAGCTCCGGCCGCCCATCCTCCAGAACCTCGAACGGGACGGGCTCCGGGGCGTCGCCGAGTGGCTGGCCCGCGACACGACGCGGCGCGCTCACCTTCCCTGCCGCCTCGAGATCGAGCCGGGCCTCGACGAGGGGCGGATCGGGCCCGACCTGGCGGTGACCGCCTACCGGATCCTCAAGGAGGCGCTCACGAACGTCATCGCGCACGCCGAGGCGAAGCATGCGACCATCGTCATCACCATGGAAGCAGGACACCTCCGGATGGAGATCCGCGACGACGGGAAGGGCATGCCCGACGAGGCCCTCCGCAACCCCCGCGCCCTCGGGCTGCTCGGGATGCGCGAGCGCGCCGGGGCGTGGGGCGGCGAGGTCGCCTTCCTCAGCGCCCCCGGCGCCGGGACCCGCGTCCTGGTGTCCCTCCCTTTGCCCTCGAAGGGAGCGAGCGCATGAAGGGCGTCCGGGTGATCCTCGCCGACGATCACGCCATGGTCCGTGCCGGCATGCGCGGGATCCTGGAGGATGCGGGCATCTCGGTGGTGGGGGAGGCCGGCACCGCGGACGAGGCGCTGGCCCTCGTCGCCGGGATGCCCTCCGAGCCGCCCGACCTGGTGGTGATGGACGTCTCGATGCCGGGGACCAGCGCCCTCGAGGCGATCCGTCGCCTCCGGACCGAGCACCCCGACGTCCGAAGCCTCGTCGTGAGCGTGTACGGCGAGGATCAGTACGGCCTCCGCTCCCTGCGCGCGGGGGCGTCGGGGTACCTCACGAAGGAGCGCTCCGGCCGCGACCTCGTCGACGCCGTCCTCGCGATCCACGAGGGGCGGCGCTACGTCAGTCCCGACATCGAGCGGCGCTTCGTCGAGGAGACCCCCCCGCCGGAGGGGCGTCCCCCGCACGAGACGCTCTCGCCGCGCGAGTTCGACGTGATGTGCCTGATCGGTCGCGGCTCGAGCATCACCGAGATCTCGAAGCGGCTTGTTCTCTCGCCGAAGACCGTCAGCACCTTTCGGGCGAGGCTGCTGCGGAAGATGGGCTTCAAGGGCGACGCGGACATCGTGCGGTATGTGGCTGAGCACGGCCTCT
Source organism: Planctomycetia bacterium (assembly GCA_043736435.1). Taxonomy (GTDB): domain Bacteria; phylum Planctomycetota; class PLA2; order PLA2; family JAEUHO01; genus JAYTCP01. The sequence goes on from JAYTCP010000134.1 coordinate 2,155, forward strand.
GACGCGGCCGTCCGGGACGCGGTCCGGTGCGCTGTCAGCCCTCCCACGGGCTCCCCGGCCGGGTCCCCGGCGCCCGTGTTGCCGGGTGAGGACCCGGGCCCGGGCCCGGTCCCAGTCCCGGATCGACCGCGAAGGATGCGGCGAGAGAGCCTGTAGGAAGTGACTTACGGTGGATTGGGGCCATCCGCCTCCGCGCCAACCCTCCAACCACACCTTGCGCGGCGCGCTACGTCGATTGTTGCGCGCGACCCGCCGTCTGGGGTACACTCCCCCTCGGAGTCGACGGTTGCTCAATAGCGTAAAACTTTCCTCCTTTCATTCCACACATTTCCCCTTTTCTCCAGAAAGTTTCCGTCGGCTCCACTTCGTCTCGCGCGTGATGTTCGTCGATCTCCGCGCTGCTCCGTCCGGGTCTTCTCCGCGCGGCTCGCGCGCCCCCGTCCAGGCGTTCGCGATGTTTGCGTCGCACGCCGCCTAGCCGCCCGCGGGGCTACGACTCTCGCGAACGCTTCTTCTTCGCCGCTTCGCCCGCCAGGGCGTCCGCGCGCTCGTTCTGCTCGTTCCCGGCATGCGCGGGCACCTTCACGAAGCGCAGGTCCGAGAAGCCGCGCATCTCGTCGCGGATCCGCGCGACGAGGTCGGCGTTCGCCTTCGCGCGCATCGAGCCGTCGAGCACGCCGATCACGTACGTCGAGTCCGAGTGCACGCGGACGGGAAGCTCGCGCCGCTTGACGCGCCGCAGGGCCTCGAGCACCGCCGTGAGCTCGGCCACGTTGTTCGTCGTGTCGCCGAGGTAGAGCGACACCTCCTTCCGGTTCTCGCGGAAGATCAGCACCACGCCCGCGCCTGCGGGGCCCGGGTTGCCCAAGGACGCGCCGTCGGTGTACGCGTGGATCGCCAGGCCCGCGAGCGCGGGGACGTCGTCCCCCGGCTCGTCGCCGTACTCCGCCTCGGGGAGAGGGAGGGGGCGGTCGCCGTCCGGGTCCGGCGCAGGCTCCGGCGCGGTCGGATCGGGAGCCTCCGCGACTGCCGGCGCCTGGGGAGCGACCTTCTTCGTGGAACGTCGGGTGCCTGGGCCGCAGGCCCACCGGGGGCCGACCGGCGCGGCGTCGCCGGCCCCGTCCCCGGCCGCGGCCTCGGCCTCCACCGGGAGGACTTCCGTGGGACGCACCGTGTAGGTGCGCGGGTCCTCCGGCTTGTAGCGGAGCTTCGCGAAGCCTCGATCGTCGAGCACGGGTGCGCCCGTGGCGTCGTCGACCTCGACGTAGACCTTGTTGCCGCGGTAGCGGCGTCGAGCCCAAGCCATCGGCGCATCGTACGCGCGCCCGGCCCCCTATGGGCCTGCGGCCCAGGCGCCCGACCTTCCTCGCCCACTTCCCCTCCCGCGAGCGGCGGCGCGCGGGTCCCGCCTGCCTACCGGGTGGACGCGGGCGGGAGTATCTTCCCGGCGCCCCACGTCCCCTCCCCGGGACCCACCCCGGTCGAAGGAATGCCCACGGAATGCCCAAGCGCACCGACATCCGTCGCATCCTGATCCTTGGCTCGGGCCCGATCGTGATCGGCCAGGCGGCCGAGTTCGACTACTCCGGGACGCAGGCGTGCAAGGCCCTCCGGGAGGAGGGGTACGAGGTCATCCTCGTCAACAGCAACCCCGCGACGATCATGACGGACCCCGACGTCGCGGACCGGACCTACATCGAGCCGGTGACGGCCGAGAGCGTCGAGAAGGTGATCGCGAAGGAGAAGCCGGACGCGATCCTGCCGACCATGGGGGGCCAGACGGGCCTCAACGTCGCGATCGAGCTCGAGCGCACGGGCGCGCTCGCCCGCCACGGGGTGATCCTCCTCGCGGCCAGCCCCGACGTCATCCGCAAGGCGGAGGACCGGCAGCTGTTCAAGGACGCGATGATCAAGATCGGGCTGGACGTGCCCCACAGCAAGGTGGTCCACACCCTGGCGGAGGCGGCGGCCTGTCGGGACGTCATCGGGCTCCCGTGCGTGATCCGCCCCTCGTTCACCCTGGGCGGCACGGGGGGCGGGATCGCGTTCAACGTCGAGGAGTACGAGGAGATCTGCCGGCGCGGCCTCGACCTCTCGCCCACCTCGGAGGTGCTGATCGAGGAGTCGGTGATCGGCTGGAAGGAGTTCGAGCTCGAGGTGATGCGCGACCGGAAGGACAACGTCGTCATCATCTGCGGCATCGAGAACATCGACGCCATGGGCGTGCACACGGGCGACTCCATCACCGTGGCGCCCATCCAGACGCTGACCGACCGCGAGCTCCAGCGCATGCGCGACGCGGCGATCGCCGTGATCCGCGAGATCGGCGTCGAGACGGGCGGCAGCAACATCCAG
>JAYTCP010000135.1:0-5340 GCA_043736435.1 Planctomycetia bacterium
CGTCGGGCGCGGCGCCGGAGCGGACGGGGCGGCGACCCTGCCTCCGCCGGCCTTCTCCTGGATGTCGATCGGCGTCAGCATCCGCTTGCGGAGCTCGGCCACGCACTCGGTGCGGTTCGGGGCGTCGAGGCGCCCGTTGACGGTCCGCCCGTCGGTCCCGATCGCGCTGTACTTGTAGCTCGGCATGGCTCGGCTCCTACGGTGTCGGGATCACTCGACCGGGTGCGGGACGTGCTCGGCGATGGCGGTGCTCTCGGTGCCGGGCTCCACGGGAGCCCGGCGCCGCTCGTCGAGGGTGACGCGGAGCGCCTCCTCGATCGTGGTCTTGCCCCGCAACGCGTTCAGCAGGGCGCAGCGTCTAAGCGTCACCATGCCGTTCTCGACCGCCTTCTGCTTGATGTCGAGCGCGCCCTTCCCCTCGACGATCATCCGCTTGATGTCGTCCTTGATGGGCAGGGTCTCGAGGATGGCGAAGCGGCCCGTGTAGCCGGCGTTGCAGCGCGGGCACCCGACGGCGCGGTAGATCGTGGGCCGCGACTCGGCCTCCTCGCGCGTGTAGCCGACGGCGAGCAGGCGGTCGGCCGGCGCGGGGATCGGCTCGCGGCAGTGCTCGCACAGCCGGCGCATCAGGCGCTGGGCGGAGACGAGCAGCGTGGACGAGCTCACCATGAAGGGGTCGACGCCCATGTCGAGCATGCGGGTGATCGTGCTCGCGGCGTCGTTCGTGTGGAGGGTCGAGAGCACCAGGTGGCCCGTGAGGGCCGCCTTCACGGCGATCTCGATGGTCTCCGTGTCGCGGATCTCGCCGACCATCACGATGTCGGGGTCCTGGCGCAGGATCGAGCGCAGCGCGCCGGCGAACGTCATGCCGCGCTTGGGGTTCACCTGGACCTGGTTGACGCCCTCGAGCGTGTACTCGACGGGGTCCTCGACCGTGACGAAGTTCATCTCCGGGGTCAGCATCTCCTTGACCGCGGAGTAGAGGGTCGTGGTCTTGCCCGAGCCCGTGGGCCCGGTGACCAGGATCATCCCGTAGGGCGAGTCGATGGCGGCCTTGAAGTCGGCGAGCGCGACGGCCTCGAAGCCGAGCGTCTCGAGGGCCCGGCCCAGGTTGCTCGAGTCGAGGATGCGCAGCACGACCTTCTCGCCGTGCAGCGTCGGGAGGACCGAGACGCGGAAGTCGATCGTGCGGCCCTCGACCTTCACCTGGAACTTGCCGTCCTGGGGGCGCTTCTTCTCCGCGATGTCGAGGCTCGCCATGATCTTGAGGCGGCTCGCGATGGCGGGCTGGAGCTTCTTGGGCGGCGACATCGCCTCGTGCATCGTGCCGTCCACGCGGAAGCGCACGATCGTGCGCTTCTCGAACGGCTCGACGTGGATGTCCGAGGCCTTCGCCTTGATGCCCTGGTAGATGATCAGGTTCACGAGCTTGACGATTGGGGCGTCGTCGCCGTCCGCCGAGGCCGCGAGGTCGGTGACCTCCTCCTCGAGGCTCTGCTCCTTGACCGTGATCGCGTGCTCGTCCTGCTCCTCGAGCAGGTCGGCCAGGTCGGACTCGCCCGACCGGTAGAGCTTCTCCTGCGCGACGCGGATCTGGGGCTCGAGCGCGAGGGCCACCCGGAGCTCGCAGCCCGTCGAGAGGCGCAGGTCGTCCTGGCGCACCACGTCGAACGGGTTGGCGACCGCCACGGTGAGCAGGCCGTCCATCTTCGCGAGGGGCACGCACCCGACGCGGCGGGCGAGCTCCTCGGGCAGCCACTCCTTGGCGTCGTCGGGAAGGTCCACGCGCGTGAGGTCCACGGGCGGGACGCCGAGGCGCTCCGCCAGGATGCCCAGCAGCTCGCCCTCCCCCACCGCCTTCTTCTCGAGCAGCAGGGACGTGATGTTGTCGCCGCGGCCCGCGGCGGCGCCCGCCTCGGCGAGCGCGGCGGCGCTCACGAGGCCGGACTCCTCGAGGATGCGCAGGACCCGACGGTTGAACGAGAGCATCGGGGCTCCTAGGACCGCGCGAACGTGCGCTTGAGGTCCTCGACGTCGCCGCTGTGGGCCAGGGCGTCGTCGTAGGTGATGAGGTTGCGGCGGCAGAGCTCGTGCAGGGACTGGTTCATCGTCCGCATGCCGAGCTTCCCGCCCGTCTGGATGATGCTGTAGATCTGGTGGGCCTTGTCGTCGCGGATCAGCGAGCGGATCGCGCTGTTCGCGATCATCATCTCGGCGGCGAGCGTCCGGCCGCGCCCGGAGGCGCTGGGCAGGAGCTGCTGGCAGATGACGGCCTGGAGCGAGAAGGAGAGCTGCGTGCGGACCTGCTGCTGCTGGTGCGACGGGAAGACGTCGACGATGCGGTTGATCGTCTGGACGCAGTCGCTCGTGTGGAGGGTCGCGAACGTCAGGTGGCCCGTCTCGGCGATCGTGAGGGCCGCCTCGATGGTCTCCGTGTCGCGCATCTCGCCCACGAGCACGACGTCGGGGTCCTCGCGGAGGGCGCTGCGCAGGGCCTTCTTGAAGGACTGCGTGTCGCTGCCGATCTCGCGCTGGTTCACCAGGCACGACTTGTTCTTGTGCAGGAACTCGATCGGGTCCTCGACGGTGACGATGTGGAGCGCGCGCGACGTGTTCACGTGGTCCACCATGGCGGCGAGCGTCGTCGACTTGCCGCTGCCCGTCGCGCCCGTCACGAGGACGAGCCCGCGGGGCAGGGAGCAGACCTCCGTGCAGAGGGCGATGGGAAGGCCGAGGTCCTCGAACGACTTGATCTGGTACGGGATCATGCGGAGCACGGCCGCCGTGGTGCCCCGCTGGAGGAAGACGTTCGTGCGGAAGCGGCCGAGCCCCTCGACGCCGAAGGAGAGGTCGATCTCGAGGTCCTTCTCGAACCGGGCGACCTGCTCGCCGCTCAGGAACGAGTAGCAGAGGCGCTTGACCGCCTCGGGCTTGAGGACCTCGTGCTCCGTGTTCACGAGCGTGCCGTCCACGCGGATCTTCGGAGGGCTGCCGGCGGACAGGTGAAGGTCGGAGCCGTGCCGCTCCACCAGAATCTGGAGCAGCTCCTCGATGGTCGCGTTTGCCATTCCGACGTTCCTCGGGCCGGATCCCCCCCGGGTCGGGGAGGTCAGGTGGGGACCTATCGGCCGGTCGCGCCTGCGCACTTGACCCCATGGCGAGACGGATCACCATCCGTCGCCCTTGGAAATGGACGTCGGGGGTCCGGGACGTCCAAACAAACGAACGGGCCCCGGGGGGGGGTACCACCCTCCGGGGCCCGAAGACGGGACGGCCCGCGCGAAGCGAACGGAGGCCGAACGGCCCCGCCCGAGGCGCTCGATCCGCTACGAAGAGAACGCTACGAAGAGAAGTCGAGCGACACTTCCACGCGACGGTTGCGGGCGCGGTCGGCCGCGGTCTTCTCGGGCGAGACCATCGGGTCGCTCTCGCCCTTGCCGTCCACCAGGATGCGGTCGCGCGGCACGCCGTCCGACGAGAGCGCCCCCGCCACGGCGGCGGCGCGTGCCTTGCTCAGCTCCGTGTTGGACGACCACTTTGCGATGCTCTTCGTGATGGGCTGGCCGTCGGTGTGTCCGACGACCGCCACCTTCGCCTCGGGGTGGCGGGCGATCGCCATCGAGGTCGCCTTGAGCGCGGCGCGGAGGTCGGGGTTCGTCCGGAGCTTGTCGGAGCCCGAGTCGAAGCCCTCGGTGAACACGACGACCACGCTCGCGCCCTCGACCATCACCTGGGCGCCCGGGACGCCCCGGAGCTCGTCGGCGACCTGCTGCGCCGCCAGCTCGAGGCTCGCCTTGCGGCGGACCCCGTCCTCGGCCGACTTCGAGGCGGCAGCGTTCTGCGCCTCGAGCTCGGCGGCCTTGCGTTGCTGGGCCTCGAGCGCCGTCCTCAAGGTCTCGAGCCGGGCCTGCTGGTCCGGGTCCGGTTGCGGCGCCGCGAGGACCGGCGCCGGCATCGGGGCCGGGGCGGGCATCGCGGCGTACGGGCGCGGCGGCGGCACGTAGCGCGGCGCATCCATCACCTGGGTGGTGGCCGGCGGCTCGGCGAGGCACGGCGGCGGCGAGCAGGGGGACTGCGACTTGCAGCCCGTTGCCCCGAGTGCCAGCACCCCGAGTGCCAGCACACCGAGGGCGAGTGCCGCGACCGACCCGAGGCACCGACGGCGGACGACGTTCGAACGGATCATGTCTGTCTCTCCCGAGTTCGCCCCCGCGACCGGGGTCGCAGAGGCAGGCTTGCCGGGCCGGGCCGCGGGCGCCTCGAAAGGCCCCCGCGGCCGGCGTTGGTGGCTTGGACCGCCTAGGTGGAGGACGGGTAGATGTAGAGCTCGACGCGGCGGTTCTGCGCCTTCGCGCGGGCCGTCGCGCCCTTGGCGACCGGCTGGCGGGCGCCCATGCCGACCGCGGAGACACGCCCGTCGGGCACGCCCGCCTGGCGGAGGAGCTTCTTCACCTCGTCCGCGCGGGCGAGCGAGAGCTCCTCGTTGCTGCTCCACTTCGACTTGCTGATCTGATCGGCGTCCGTGTGGCCCTCGACCGCGACGCGGCTGCCCGGGTAGGACTCGGCGACGAGCTTGCCCAGCCCGACGATGGCCTTCACGGCCGACGGGTTGCTGGTCAGGCTCGCGCTGCCGGCGCGGAAGGCGTTCTGAAGGACGAGCGCGACGCGCTGCTGGCCGTCCTGCGCCGTGCGGATGTCCACGTCGACGCCGGTCACGTGATAGCGCGCGAGCCGGGCCTGGAGGTCGGCGCGGAACGCCTCGAGCTGCGGCGAGCCCTGCCGGCGCACCATGTCGCCCGTGACGTTCTTGTCGAGCTTGGCCTGGGCGTCGCGCGCACGGACCTCGGCGGAGGCGAGGTCCTGCTGGAGGCGCACCATGTCGGCCTGGTACTGCGCGTTCTGCTGCTGGGCGAGCGCGCTCTGCTGCGTCAGCTGCGCGTTCTGCGACATCATCGCGTTGCTGCGCGCGTTCGCATCCGCGATCTCGGCCTGCCGACGCGCCAGGTCGGCCTGCGCGCGGTCGTTCTCCGACGCGATCTGCGTGTACTGATCGTTGAGCTGCTCCGTGCGCGACCGCAGATCGGCGTTCTCCGCGCGGAGAGCCGAGTTGGTCTCCTTGAGCCTGCTCGAGCAACCCGTGGCGACGACGAGGACGCACATGGCGCCTGCCGTCCTGACGATGCGACGCATGACGAAACCTCCCGACCGATCGACGGTCGACCCTCACCCATGAGCCGCGGGCGAAGGGAATCGCATGGCCGCCCCTCGACCCTGCGATGCCCTCACGATGGACCCGGACCCGACGGGCGGCATTGCACCACGCACGAGGAGGCTGTCAAC
>JAYTCP010000136.1:0-4604 GCA_043736435.1 Planctomycetia bacterium
TTTTTGGCCCACGGAGCCCGAGCCGAACAACTGCCAAAAATCTGCGGCGTTCGCTCTGGCACCGTACCGGCAAGAAACCTGCGGCGTTTGCTCTGGCACAGTACCGCGGATTTTCCGCCTCGCCTGCTGCTGGCGGAAGTCGGGGGGACAGCCTAGGATGGCGGAGTCGCGTGGCGCAATCCCCACGCGCGCAAGTGCTTGGAGCCGCGAAGGTTCCAATCCAGGGGCCCCCCGCTGCCGCCGGATTCCGCCACCCCTACGACGAATCGGCCGCCGAACCGAGGCACCTCGGGCGGGCGGTGGCGGATGGGTGGTGGCCTGGGACGGGTCGCGCGGACCCTCGCCTGTGTGGGAGTCGTGTGCGCCGCGGGCCTCGGAGTAGCGTCCGCCGGCGATGGGTCGGGCGCTCCGCCTGAGAGATCGGTGGTCCGGGCGGCGGTCTTGACGACCCGCCCCACGATCGACGGGATCCTAGCCCCCGGAGAGTGGCCGGACGATCCTGCCGCCACCTTCAAGATCGACCGCGCCGAGCAGTGCCTCCCCAGTCGGAAGGACCGCTGGAAGGGCCCCTCGGACGCAAGCGCCATCGTGACCCTGGCGGCCGATGCCGAGGCCCTCTACCTCGCGGCACGGGTGACCGACGACGTCAGCCTCCACACCGGGGAGCCGTGGTGGGTCGGGGACGCCCTGGAGCTCTTCCTAGATACCGACCGCACGAATGACGGCCCCGATCCGACGGGCGTCGCGCGCCCCGACGGCTACCGGGACGACGACTGGCAGATCTTCCTGATGCCCGCCAACCCGAACCTCCGGTGGGGCGTGGCCTTCCGCGGGCCCACGGGCGTGTTCGACGACGGAGGCCTGGTCGGCGTCGAGATGGCCACCACGAGACGGGGCGGCGGCTCGTACGACCTCGAGCTCCGCCTGCCCCTCGCGAACTTCCCGGGGCTGTCCGGCGGACGGGCGGCCGAGGTCGGGTTCGCGCTCGCGCTCAACGACGTGGACCGCTTCGTACCCTCCCCCGACCCCCTGGCCGGGGCCGTCCCCGATCCCGCCACGTACCTCTCCTGGAACGGCGGGTTCGAGCTCTACCACCGCCCCGCGAACTTCGGCGTCCTCGAGCTCCCCGCCCGCGCCGTGCCCCGCGTACCCGAGGCGCCGTTCGAAGGCGGGACGTCGCTCGCGCTGATCGTGGCCGGCCTCTTCGCGATCGCGCTCGTGATCGGGCTCGTCGGCCCCGGATCGCGTCGCCTCGCGCGCGCGGGCCCGCGTCCGAAGGCCGTGCTCCTCGGTCTCGACATCCTCCTCGCGGGATTCCTCGTGCTCCTGTCCTCGTGCGAGGACCGGGAGGCCCGCGCGCGGGCCACGGAGAGGCTCGACGCCGCCTTCGGGGAGGCCGACGGGATCGCACGGCAGGCCGGCGAGCTCGGCGCCCTGGATCCGCGGGACGCCTCGGCCCGCGCCCGCACCCTCGTGCGCCTCCTCGCCGGAGAGGGCGTCCCGTGCGTGGCGCCCGTGGAGAGCCACGCCTTCGTATCGCTCGCCCCTCCTGCCGCGGAGGGCGGTCCCGCGCCCGAGTACCGTATCCAGCTCTCGGCCGGAATCGTCGAGGACTGGCCGCTCCCCGCCTCCGCGATGGCGCGCGCGGTGAAGATGCGGCTCGCGCCGACGCGGGACACGTCGGCGGGTCGGCCGCCCCCGGGAGCGGTCGTCGTCCTCGGCAGCCTGCGCGTCACCGGGACCGATGGGAAGGAGGAGACGTTCCCCGTGGCCACGAGCACCGCCCCCACGCTCGGCGAGCGGTGGGTGCGCGTGGAGATCGGGACCCCGCGCCGGATCGCGCGCCTCCGCTACACCCACGCGGCGACGGGGCCGCCGGCGCTGCTCGCCGGCGTCTCGGCGGTGGACGGGAACGACGCGGAGACGCCGCTCGTCCTCCCCGCCTTCACCGAGGACCGCATCCCCGTGCTCTCGCGGCCCGGTGCGCGCCCGGGCGGCACGGGCCCGTTCCTGGGCCTCGCGCTCCCTCCCGGTGCCGAGCGCGAGGTGACGCTGCCGGCCCTCGCGGGGGCCGACCGCCTCTGGCTCGTGCTCACGGCGGAGCGCGCCTTCCCGCTCACGCGCCACGGCCTCCCGGTGGCCGAGGTCCGCGTCGCGTACGCCGCGGGCGAGGGGACGGTGCACCGCATCCTCAACGGCGACGACGTCGACGAGGAGCGGTTGAACCAGCCCATCCGGCATCCCGCCGACATGCGCAGCCGCATCGCGTACCGCTGGACCGACGCGGGCGGCGTCCCGCGTCACCACGACCTGCTCGCGGTACCCCTCGACTGGTCGCGTCGACCGACGACCTTGCGGATCCGCAACCTCGCGACGACCGGCCCCGAGGGGAGCACGGGCATCCTGTCCATCGCGTCGGCGACGGTGGCGAAGCACGTCGGTGAGGCGGCGGGCGGCCTGCTGCGGGTACGGCCGGATCCGGAGTCGGGTCGGGACCGCCTCCACCTCGCGCCCGAGGCGGTGGCGCGCCTCGCGCCGGCGATCACCGAGGCGCGGGGCGAGGCCGTGAGGCGCACCCAGGCCGTCGGCGTGCCCGACCACGACGTCCGGCTCCCCCTCGCGGCGGCGCTGCCCCCCGAGGTCGGCCGCCGCGAGGCCTCGACGCGCACCGCGCTGCTCACCTGCCTCGTCATCGCGGCGTTCCTCCTCGTGCTGCTCGTCGTGGACGCGGTCGAGGGGTTCCGCCGCCTCTCCCCCCGCCTCGTCGTGGGCGTGCTCGCCGCCGCGTTGCTCCCGCTCGCGGTGACGATCGCCCTCGCGGACCGCCGCAACGCGTCGCGCCTCGAGCAGGAGCGCGAGGGCCGCGTCCGCGGATGGCTCTCGGCCGCGCGGGGCGCGCTCGGCAACGCGCAGAGCCAGGGGGCGAGTGGCGCCGCGGGCCTCCTCCAGCTCGTCTCGTCGCTCCCCGACCGCAGCGACCCGACGCGACTGCGCGACCAGGTGGCCGTGTACCGCCGCCAGGGCCTCGTCGGCGGCCCCTCCGCCGCGGTGCTCGTGAAGGGCCGAGACCTCGGCACGCTCACCATCGAGCCCGAGGCGGCGGGCGCGCGGATCGACGGAGCGGCCTTCCTCGCCGACCGCGCCGACGCCGCGGGCCTGTACGCGTCGCCGTGGGACGGCCTCCTGCTCGTCGCGACGGCGCGCAGCGTGAGCCTGCCCGACTGGCGGAAGGTCGTCCTCGGGCTGCGCGTGGACGACGACTTCGTGCAGGGGCGGCTCGCGACGGCCATCCCCGATCCCGACGCGGAGGTCGTGGTCCTCACGCGCACGGGCGAGGTGGCCGGCGTCTCGGGCCCGGGCGCGCGCGCTCTCGCGCGGGCCGTCTCGACGCGCCTGCCCGCGCTCGCGGCCGACGCCGGCGGGCGCGACGCGGTCACCTTCGCGCGCCTCGCGACCGAGGACGGCCCGCGCCTTGCCCTCCTCTCGCCGCTCGGCAGCGCCGAGTCGCCCGACGCCCCCGCGGCCTGGCTCGCGGTCGGCGTGGCCCGCCGCGGCCTCGACGACGACCTCCGCGGCCTCCGCGAGGAGCTGCTCGGCCTCGGGCTCGCGGCGGCCGTGCTCGTCGCCGCGGTCGCGGCGACCCTCGCGCGGCGGATCGCGGGCCCCGTTCGCGACCTCGTCGCCGTCACCGACGCCGTGCGGCGCGGCGAGTTCGACGTCGAGGTCCCGCCGCCGGGCACCGACGAGGTGGGCGACCTCGCCGTGGCGTTCGACCAGATGCGGCGCGAGCTGAAGCAACGGGTCGGCGACCTGGGCTTCCTGCGCCGCGCCCAGGAGGCCGTGAGCGGCTCCCTCGACCTCGGGGCCACGGCCGACGCGGGCCTCGCGCTCTTTCGCGAACGGTGGAGCCCGGACGTCTCCATGCTCCTCCTCGCGCTCTCCCCCTCGGGCCCCGTCCAGGTGCGGAGCGAGGCGGGCCGCAAGGACTCCTGGAGCGACCGCCCCGTCGACGCGAAGCCGGGCGGCTGGCTCGCGGCCGCGCTCGCGGCGACGGAGCCGCTCCTCGTCGAGGACGCCGTCGCCGACGCGCGCGTCGTCGCGGAGGGCGCGGTGGGTCGCAAGCTGCTCGAGGGCGCCGGGGCGTGGATCGCCGTGCCGCTGCGCGCGGGCGGCGAGGTGCAGGGGCTCGCCATGCTCGGGTTCGCCGGCACGGCCACCCTGCCCACGACGGAGGCCCGCGCGCTCCTGTCGCCGCTCGCAGGCGTCGTCGCGCTCGCGGTGCACAACGCACGCCTCTACCGGCTCGCGGCCCTCGACGAGGCGACGGCGCTCCCCGGGGCGACGGCGTTCGAGTCGGCCCTGCGCCGCGAGGTGGACGCCGCGCTCGCGGGCGGGCCCGCGGCGGTGGTCCTGCGCATCGGCCTCGACGGGCTCGAGCGGGTGACCCTGCGCCGCAGCGTCGAGACGGGCCGCGCCCTGCTCCGCGCCGCCGCCGACGCGCTGCGCTCCACCGTCGGCAGCCGCGTGCAGGCGGGCCGTATCCGCGAGGACGAGTTCGCCGTGCGCGCGCCGGGCCTCTCCCGCGACGACGCCCTCGCGCTCGC
>JAYTCP010000137.1:0-11201 GCA_043736435.1 Planctomycetia bacterium
TGGAAGCGCGAGGGCACCGCGCTGACGGTGGCGAATGCGACGGACGACTGGATCGCCTGCGATCTGGGTACGGAGACCCACGGCGACTGCGCCGTGCGCGTGAAGGTCTCAACGACCGGCTACACCCCGGTCCAGGTCCGGTTCGGCCCCGACAATCAGGTCATGTTCGTGCAGCCGGGGACGTTCCTCTTCCGAGGCGAGCAGGGCATCGCCTCGGACCCGACGGTGAAGCTCCCGCTCGCGTCCGCGAAGCTCGATCTCGTCGTGGTGCGCCTGGGCTCCCGCATCCAGGTCTGGGTTGACGGCCGCGCCGCGCTCGACACCCAGGCGGGCACCGAGGGGCCCCTGCCCGTCGGCGTCGGCATCAACAAGGGCTCCGCGCGCTTCGAGGACGTCCGGATCCGGCGGCTGCCGTAGCGCCCGAGGGCGCCCCCGCCGCCCAGAGCCTACTCCGTCGCGATCGTGACCGAGGGCATCGCGGCACGGGCCGCCTCGACGTCCGCAGGCTTCACGTCCGGGCAACCGGCGATCCGCAGGCTCCGCAGGCTCTTCGACTTCGCGAGTGCGAGCAGCCCCTTCCCCGTGAGGTGCGTGCGCGAGACGTCTAGGGACTTGAGGGCGGGGTCCGCGAGCGCATCGCGAGGTTCGCCGCCGTGAAGGTGCGGGCGACCTTCGAGGACATGGACCCGGACCTCGACCGCGACTGGCCCTACTTCGCCGTGCTCAGCGCGGAGGGGATCGTGCTCGACGAGCTGGCGGTCCCCGCGACGACGGCCGAGTTCACGGCGTTCCTGAACGACCAGATCGCCCGCCGCCTGCCGGCCTCCGCCGCGCCGTGGGACCAGGTCCGTGAGCTTGCCTGGCCCCTGCGCGAGGCCGTGCGCCTCGACCGGGGACGCGACCTGCGCCGGAGCGAGCCGCTCCTCGAGGCGCTCGCCTCCGATGCCGAGGCCGGGGCGTTCGCCGCCGCCGCGCGGGCCCTCCTCACGCGCCGCGCGAGGGACGCGTACGAGCGCCTCCGGGACGCGGCGGTCGCGTACGCGGTGCTCGACGATCCCGAGGCCACCCTCCGCCGCCTCGAGGCGTCGATCGCCGAGATGTCGGGGACTCCGTACGAGCAGGACCTGATCGCCGTGCGGGACGCGCTGGTCCTCTCCGGGAGGTTCCCGCGTCTCGACCCGGTCCCCATCCCGCCGCGGTGAACGGAGGCGCCCCGATCACCGCGCGATCGAGGGCTCGGGCTGCGGATCCTGTACGGGCACCCCGGCCGCGGCGCGGCGGAGCGCCATGAAGACCTCCTCGGACTCGTGGGAGGTGTCGAGGACCCGGAGGAGGAACGCGAACATGCGGGGGTCGCGGCGCGAGAGCTCGTCGCGCGTGTGGCGCGCGGTCTCGGGCAGGCAGCCGCGCTTCGCGGGCGAGACGAAGGCCTCGTAGGTCTGAGCGAAGTACTCGTCCTCGTTGCTCGCCGCGTAGTAGTCGAGGCAGGCGCCCGAGGCGAGCGCCGCCCTGTACATCGCGGTGACCTCCTCCTGCTGCGGGGCGGAGAGGCCGAAGCGGTGGACCTGGTGGCCGAACTCGTGGGCGAACGTGTTGAACGCGAACTCCGCGGCCTCGCGGAGCTTCTCGACCCCCGTGGCCCCGTGGGGGCCCGCCACGGCACGCAGGTGCGCGTACCAGCGCCCGTCGAACGTCTTCTTGCCCACGAGGTCGCGCCGGTGCTCCGCGTCGGTCACGTCCTCGTCGAGCCGCAGCAGGTCGTGGGACGCACGGGCCGCGAGCATGGAATCGAACAGGGGCCGCGCGGGCGCGGTCGAGACACGCACGACGTGGAGCTCGAGGGGCGGCAGCGCGTCCGCGCCGTGGACCACGGAGGCGAGCCCGGGAAGGGCCGGCGCGGGCAGACGGGCGTACAGCGCCGCCGGGTCGCCGCCGAAGGCCGCCTCGCGGCTGCGGCGGATCGACACGCGACACAGGCCGACGCCGAGGCGGTACTTGTAGGCCGTGGGATCCCGGCGCACGAGGGCGCGGAACGTCGCTTCGGCCTGCACGAGGTCGCCCGCGTCCCACGCCGCGAGGGCGGCGCGGAAGTCGTCGGCCTCGGTGCCGTCGCGCCAGGGCTTCTGCGCGTGGAGGTCGGGAGCGAAGCCGTTGCCGAGCCGGAGGCTCGCCTCCTCCGTGCGGGGCTCGAGCTCGGTGGCTCGCAGGTAGGAGGCGCTCGCCTCCGCCATCTTCCCGGCGCGGAAGCACACGGAGGCGTGCGCCTCGGCGCACCGAGGGTCGTCGGGCGAGAGCGCCACCGCTCGGCGCGCGGCGTCGAGCGCGGGGGAGAACCGGCGCAGCTCGAGGAGGGCGAGGGCCTTCACACGCCAGGTCCGCCCCGTCTCCCGTCCGCCCGAGCGCGCGCCCTCGAGAGCCCGTTCCGCCTGGGTCAACGCCTCCTCCGGCTGGGCGCGCAGCAGGTACACCTCGCCGAGGCCCGCCCGCGCGTCGGGGTCGAACGGATCGCGCTCGAGGGCGAGGCGATACGCCTCCTCCGCGCGATCGAGGGCGCAGCGCATGCGGGCGGCGTCGCCCAGCGCCGCGAGGGTCGCGACCTCGCCCGGGGCCTCGCGCAGGCGCGCGCGCAGCAGGAGCTCCGCTGCCGCAGGCGCGTCCTGCGTCAGGAGAGCGCGGGCGTCGTCGACGGTCCCCGCGCGGACCGTGCCCGCGGTGGCGAGGAAGATGACGGCGAGCGCGACGCGAGCTCCGGTGCCGCGCGGGAGCACGCACGCGAACGAGCGCCCACCGGGGGCGCCGGGTGCACGTGCGAGGAGAGGGGGGCGCGTGCGCATGGCCACGAGCGTACCCCACGGCGGAGTTTCCGCTGGACGGCCTCGCCTCGCGGCGGTTCCATCTCCGTCCTCGGCCCGGAGGGTTTCGATGTCCGCGCTCCTCGAGCGCCCGCACGCGGGCGCGACCCGGGTCCTCTGCCTCGCCGCGCTGCTCGCGTTCCCCTCGCTCGGCCTCGGCCGAGCCGCGCGCGCCGAGGACGGCTCCCCCGCGCCCGCCCCAGCGCCGGCCCCGCTCCCGCCGCCCCCGTCGCGGACGACCCCCGACGCCCCCAAGACTCCGCCGACCACGACCGGGCCCGTCCTCGCGGACGACTTCCTCGCCCGGATCCGCTACCTCGCCGACCCCTCGTTCGAGGGACGCAACTCGACCGAGCCCGGCGCGCTCCGGGCCGCCGAGTACGTCGCGGCCGAGATGGCGCGCATCGGGCTCGAGCCGATGGGGGATGCCGGCACCTGGTTCCAGGGCTACGAGATCCCCGAGCGGCGCCTGGGCGCGGGAAACGCGCTCGAGCTCGTCGTCGGCGGGAAGCGGACGCCCTTCCTCGTCGAGGCGGACTGGAACCCGATGGCGATCAGCCCGTGCCTCGAGGTCGAGGCGCCGGTCGTGTTCGCGGGGTACGGCGTGACCCACCCGGGCAAGGCCTACGACGACTACGCGGGGCTCGACGTGAAGGGGAAGGTGGTCCTCGTCCTGCGCCGCGACCCGCCGTGGGGCGCCGGGCCCACGGAGCACGCCACCTTCCTCGCGAAGCTCGGCGCCGCGACCGAGCACGGGGCCGCCGCGATCCTGATCGTGAACGGGCCCCGTTCGCTCAAGGGCAAGCCCGACAAGGTGATGCACTGGAGCGCGACGGTCGGCGGCACGCCCGGCTCCGGGCGCATCCCGTACGCGTTCGTGAGCCAGACCACGGCGAACGCCCTCCTCGCACCGCTCGGCCGCGAGCTCGCGGCCCTCGAGAAGGCGATCGACGCGGCCGAGGGCGGGCCGAAGCCCGCGTCGGCGGAGATCCCCGGCGCCCGCGTCCGGCTGAAGGTGGTCCTCGAGCGCACCTCGGGGATCAACGCGCGCAACGTGATCGGCCTCCTGCGCGGCAGCGACCCGGGGCTCGCGAAGGAGGTGGTGATCGTGGGCGCGCACCACGACCACGTCGGTCGCGGGGCCTACGGCAGCGCGGGCGGACCCAGCGCCGAGGGGAAGATCCACCCGGGCGCGGACGACAACGCGTCGGGCACGTCGGCGCTCCTCGAGATCGCGGAGGCGCTGGCCTCGCAGGAGAAGCGGCCGCGTCGCTCCGTGCTGTTCACGTCCTTCTCGGGCGAGGAGATGGGCCTGCTCGGCAGCGTGCACTACTGCGAGCATCCCGTGCTGCCGCTCGCGGATACCGTCGCCATGGTGAACTGCGACATGGTGGGACGCTACGACCCGGCGCGAAAGCTCGAGATCGGCGGCGTGGGCACGGCCGAGGGGCTCCAGGCGCTCGTCGAGCGCGCGAACGCCCCCTACGGCCTCGCGATCGGCTGGGACCCCTCCGGCGTCGCGCCCTCGGACAACACGTCCTTCTTCCGCAAGCGCCTGCCGGTCCTCTTCTTCTTCACCGGCATCCACCCGCAGTACCACACGCCCGACGACACCTGGGACCGCATCGACGCCCCCTCCGGCGCGAAGGTGACCTCCCTCTGCCGCGACGTGGTGCTCGAGATCGCGGACCGCGACGCGCGGCTCGTCTTCACGAAGCCGCCCCCGTCGAAGGGGTCGAAGGCCGCGCTCGGCATCGCGCCCGGGCCCGGCGACATGGCGGGCGTGCCCGTCGCGGCCCTGGTCGAGGACGGCGCGGCCGCCGCGGCCGGGATCAAGGAAGGCGACGTCGTCACGGCGCTCGGCGCCATCCTCGTGAAGGACATGCGCGACCTGGCCCGGGCGCTCTCGCTGTCCAAGCCGGGCGACAAGGTCGTGGTGAAGGTCGTCCGCGACGGCGCCGCCATGACCTTCGACGTGACCCTCGGATCCCGCTGAGGTCAGCGCCGCGATGGACCTCCAAGTCGCCCGCGTCTCCGTGCCCATCCTCGGCGCGGTCTGCATCGCCGCCTCGAAGTACGGCGTCGTGCGCGTCCACCTCGGCGACGAGCTCCAGCGCTTCCAGCGCGAGCTCCTCTCGGCCTGGCCCGGCGCCGTGTTCCACGGCCCCGGCCCCGTCACGCGCGCGGCCGCGCGGGCGATCCTCGCCTATCTCGCCGGTGGGCCGGATCCGAAGGTGGAGACGGTCCTCCCGGAGGAGGGCTTCGCCTCCCGCGTGTGGCGCGAGATCGGCCGGATCCCGCGGGGCCAGACGCGCTCGTACGCCCGCATCGCGAAGGCGGTCCGCAGTCCCGCGGCCTTCCGCGCCGTGGGCCAGGCGTGCGGGAAGAACCCCGTGCCGCTCCTGATCCCGTGCCACCGCGTCATCTCCGCGGACGGCCGCCTCGGCGGCTTCAGCAGCGACCTCGCCTACAAGCGCAAGCTCCTCGAGCTCGAGGGGGTGAAGCTGTAGCGATGCTTCGGGGGGCGGCGGGGGCCGTGGGCCCCGAGCCGGTCGAAGCGGCCGGGGGGCGCTCCGGCGCCGCTACCCGCGCACGAGCACGACCTTGCCGACGTTCTTGCGGTCGTGGAGGAAGCCGTGGGCCTCCGCCGCGCCCGCGGCCGTGAGGGGGAACGTGGCGGCCATCGTCGGCGAGATCTCGCCGCGCCGGGCGCGGCCCACCAGCTCGGCGAGGCCTTGGCGGAGGAGGTCGCGCTCGTCGAACAGGTGCGCGAGGTTGAGCCCGAACACGCCCGCGTTCTGGTTCATCAGGGTGATCGGGTTCACCTTCTGCTTGCCGAGCACCGAGGTCACCGCGTGCCAGAGATTGCGCTTGCGCCCGGTGACGAGGGCCGAGAAGCCGAAGCAGACGATGCGGCCCAGGGGGCAGAGCATCCGCAGCCCCTTCTCGAACGACTCGGGGCCGAGCGGGTCGAGGATCAGGTGGAACCCCTTGTTCCGCGTGGCCGCCATCAGCTCCTTCTCGTAGTCGCCCGCGCGGTAGTCGGCGGCCTTCACCACGCCGCGGCGCTCGAGCTCGGCGCACTTCGCGGGGGAGCCCGCGGTCGCGTAGAGCTCGATGCCGAGCGGACGGGCGAGGTCGAGGACGGCGAGGCCCACGCCCCCGGCGCCCCCATGAACGAGCACCCGCTCTCCCGCCCTCGCGTTGCCGACCTGGATCAGGGCGAGGAAGGCCGTGAGGTAGTTGACGGGGAGGGCCGCGGCGGTGGGGAACGGCAGCGAGTCGGGGATGGGGGCGACGGCCCAGGTCGGGACGCGGACCTTCTCGGCGTAGCCGTAGAAGCGGGTCACGGCGAGGACGCGGGTGCCCGGCGTCAGCCCGGGGTCGGCCTTGGCGCCGACCTCCTCGACCGTGCCGGCGACCTCGTAGCCGGGCGCGTACGGGAGCGGCGGGGCGTCGGGGTAGAGGCCGACGCGGCCCATCAGGTCGGCGAAGTTCACGCCGGCGGCCTCGACGCGGATGCGGACGTCGTTGGGGGAGAGGCGTCGGTCGAGGACGTCGCGCTCCTCGAAGACCTCGGGGGGGCCGTGCCTGGGGATCACGATCTCGCGCATGGGGCGAGCGTATCAGGCGCCCCGGAGGCCGGAGCCTCCGTGCCCCCGCGCTCCGCCGCGGGAGCGCGCTCGTGGACGCGCGGCGTCCCGCCGTGGTATGGAATCGCAGCAACTCCGGGGGCCCGCGGTGGACCGACGCATCTATCTGGCGCTGCTGCTGTTCGCCGCGACCGTGCTCACGATCTGGGCGTTCGGGCTCATCCTCCTGCCGTTCCTCGTGCCGATCGCGTGGGCCATGTGCCTCGCGACGGTCACGACCGGCCTCTACCGCAAGTTCGAGCGCTGGACGAAGCGGCCGCGGCTCGCCGCGTTCCTGATGACCTTCGGGACGGCCCTGGCCGTCGTGCTGCCCCTCCTCGTGTTCGGGACCCTGATCGTCGAGCAGGCCTTGAGCCTGTCGCAGGGACAGCGGGGTCCGCGCGCAGCCCCCGCCGCGACTCCGCCCGGGACTCCGCCCGCGACGGCGCCCGGGACGGGGCCCGCGACGGAGCCCGCGGCTCCGCCCGTGACGCCGCCGGCGCCGCCGGCGGGCCCGACCGCCTCGCCGGTCCCTCCGCCCCCCGTGCAGGCGCCCGACGGCTGGGACAACTTCTTCGCCCGGAACCCGCGGCTCGCCCGGTGGCTCGAGCAGGTCGACCGTCAGCTGAAGCCGCTCGACACGAACGTCCGTTCGATGAAGGACGAGGGCCTGAAGCTCCTCGGCCAGCCCTTCGCGACGGGCGCGTTCGGCGTGCTGAACGGCCTGCTCCGGATCAGCTTCGGGTTCATCGTCATGCTCGCGACGCTGTACGTGCTCTATCGAGACGGCGCGCGGATCCGCAAGCTCGTCATCGACCTGGTCCCGATGGACCCCGACCAGACGGGGCGGGTGATCGACGTGCTCCGCCGGACGGCCTACGCCGCCATCGTGGGAGGGCTCGCCACGGCGCTCATCCAGGGGGCGCTCGGCGGCTCCGCCCTCGCGATCACGGGCGTGAAGGCGCCGGTGCTCTGGGGCTTCGTGATGGCGGTGCTGTCGCTCCTGCCCATCGGGGGCTCGGCGTTCGTCTGGGCACCGACCGGGATCTACTTCCTCGCCACGGGCGAGCCCGCGAAGGGGTGGTTCGTGCTCGTGTGGGGCGTGTTCGTGATCGGCATGGCCGACAACTTCCTGCGGCCGGCGCTCATGCGCAGGGCCGGGGCGGGCGAGATCCACCCGCTGCTGCTCTTCCTCGCGATCCTGTCGGGGATCGGGCTCTTCGGCGTGAGCGGCATCGTCTTCGGCCCGCTGCTCGTGGCCTTCGTGCTGGCCGTCGTGTCCATCTACCGCGAGACCGTGGCGAGGTCCCGCGGCACCGACGGACCGTCGGGACCCGTGCTGTAGGAGGAGTCGCGCGCCTTCGCGCTACTTGGCGCCCTCGAGCTTCTTCGCGAGGACCTCGGCCTCGCCGCGGCAGGTGCCGCGGAAGCTCTCGTTGGGCTCGCCGTTCTCCTTCTTGATCCCGTCGGCGCAGGCCGAGGCGAAGTCGTAGGCGTCCTGCCAGCGGTTCGCCTCCCTCAGGAGCTTCATCAGGTTGCCGTACGCGTCCCAGTAGCCGTGCTGCGTCCACTCCATCGCCTTGCGGTAGTACGCTTCGGCCTTCACGAGGTCGCGCGTCGCGTCGTAGTAGTGGAACATCAGGCCGGTGTCGTTGAGGATCTGGGCCCAGCCGTGGCGCGTCGGGTACGGCGTGGACTCGAGCAGGTCCTCGCGAGGCTCGGGAATCAGGGCGCTGGCCGCCACGTACCCCTTGACCGACGCCTGGAGGAGCGCGGGGTCCTTCGTCGCGTTGAAGGCCTCGCGCGCGAAGAACGCCGCGTCGTTGCGCACGCCCGACGACCACGTCACGAGGGCGGCGAGGGCCTCGTAGTCCTCGAGGAGCGCCTTCGCCTTCACGACGTCGCGCACCGACTCCTGCGCGCGCGCGTTCAGCGTGCCGACGAGGGCGTCGACCGCCGCGCCCGCGCGGACGTGCTTCGGGTCGAGCTCGAGGGACTTCTCGAACGCCTGCTTCGCGCCCGCGGCGTCGCCCTTCTCGGCGAGCAGGGTGCCGACCTCGTACCAGCCGAGCGCCGGGAAGCGCGAGGACGCGGCGAACGCGCGGTAGGCCTTCTCGGCCTCGTCCGTCTTGCCCGACGAGCGCAGCTGGTAGGCCCACCAGTAGGTCACCGCGGGGGACTTCGGCTTCTCCTTCACGAGCCGCGTGAGCGCCTCGACCCACGCCTCGGGCTTGCTCCGGTGGAGTGCGGCCATGCCCTTGAGCGGCAGCTGGCTCTCGCCGTCGAGGTCGATGGCCTTCTCGTAGGCGGCCTGGGCGACCGCCTGCTTGGACGGGTCGACGCCGGCCAGGTACTGGGCCGCGTAGCCGGTCTTCATCCAGGCGTCGAAGCGCGCGGGGTCCGCCTTCGTGCTCGCCTCGTAGGCGCCGAGCGCCTTCCCGAACATCGCGCGGACGTCGTCGTCCACGGTCTTCACGCGCCCGAAGGCCTGCGTGGCCCGGTCGTAGAGCAGCTCGCCCTTCCAGTAGAGCGCGAGACCCGATCCCGGCTTGCTCGCGAGCACCCCGTCGAGGATCGCGAGGCCGTTGTCGTAGTCGGCGCCCGCGTAGTACATGCGGGCGAGGCCGACCGCGGCCTCGTCGTCGGCGGCATCGGCGCGCAGGAGGCGGCGGAACTGGTCGTCGGCGTCGGCGCGGTACCGCTCGTCCTCGGCGATCCAGGCCAGGAAGACGTACCCGAGGGCGATGCGCGCCTCGCGGTCCTCCTTCTCCTTGAACATGGCGCGCAGCCGCGTCTCGGCCTCGCCGTACGCCTCGCCGCCGAGCCGTCCCTCGGCCGCCGAGCGCGCGAACCCGAGGATCGCGTCGCGACTCGTGGGCGAGC
This sequence comes from Planctomycetia bacterium, assembly GCA_043736435.1. Lineage (GTDB taxonomy): Bacteria > Planctomycetota > PLA2 > PLA2 > JAEUHO01 > JAYTCP01. The sequence goes on from JAYTCP010000137.1 coordinate 9,368, forward strand.
CCTTGAGCGCCTCGCGGAAGGCCGCCGCCGCGTCGGCGTGGCGGCCGTCCTTGGCGAGGCGCTTGCCGTCCTCGAGCGCGCCGGCGATCGCCGGGGCGACGAGGGCGGTCAGGACGAGCGTCACGGCGGCGATACGGGTGAGTCGCATGGGGAACTTCCGAGGGAATGCGGGGTGTTCCGGTCCGAGCAGGCCCGGACGGGGGGATTCGCCCCGAGAGTCGCGGGGAGCTGGGGGCCGACGCCCCGCCGACGACCTGCGACGAGCCATGGTCGCGGGAAGCCGGGGGGTGGCAAGGGTTTGCGATCCTGTGGCGCCGGGTAGAGCCGGGCCGACGGGGGCGGGGGAGGCCTCGCCGGAGCCGGCATCCTTCGCACGGGGCGTGCCGCCCGCGCCGAGCGTCTCGCCGGCGCGGGTCCCTCCCTCCGGGGGGTGTCGCGCCCGGCGCCGGTAGAATCCCGCCCCTCCATGGGGACCCGCCTCCTCCTCGACAAGAACCTGGCCCCCGCGCTCGCCGCGGCCGGGCTCAACTCCGCCGCCGGCATCCTTAGGCTGGGCGGCGACCTCGAGGCCACCAGCATCGTGAAGCAGGTGGAGGTGCCCGTCGAGGGCACGGTGGGGAAGTTCCACCTGAAGCTCTACCGGTACGCCGGGTGGGCCACCGCCAAGGGGCTCCTCGGCCGCGGCACCTTCTACGGCACCGCGCCCGAGATCCTCGAGTTCAAGAACCTGGCCTTCCTCCGCGAGAAGGGCGTGAGCGCCGTGCGGCCCATCGCGGCGGTCTCCGTGGTCGAGAAGGGCCTGCTCAAGGCTCACGCCCTGCTCACGGAGCACGTCGTCGACGCCCCCGACCTCGCCCGACGCCTGGCGACCCCTGGCGACCCCATCCTCGTCGACGTACGCCTGCGCAGGCGCGTCTGCGAGCTGCTCGGCCGCATCGTCCACCGGATGCACATGGAGGCCTTCGCGCACCGCGACCTCTTCGCGCGGAACGTGCTCGTGCGCATCGACGAGGACGGCCAGCCGGGCCTGTGGCTGTGCGACTGCCGCCGGGGCGGGCCGCCCTCGCTGCGCTGGAAATCCCAGGACGACCTCGCGACGCTCGACTCGGACCTGAAGGGGCGCCTGCCGCGCGCCGACCGCCTGCGGATCCTGCGCACGTACACAGGGCCGGGCAACCTGAAGGGGTGGGTGAAGGACGTCGCCGCCCGCCGCGAACGCATCCTGGCGGACCGGAAGCGCTGAACGCGCGTGCGGCCGGCCTCCCGCGGAGGGCCGCGCGGTCGCCGCCCGGGAGGCCCTCCCTCCGGGGAGCGTCCCCCCCGGCCGGTAACGTCCCGCGCCATGAGCTTCACCTTGCGCTCGCTGTCGGCCCGGCGGTATCGCATCGAGGGCGAGCTGCCTTCCCTCCACGATCCTCAGTTCACGACACGCCTCCTCGACCGGCGTTTCGAGCCGCTCTCGGCCAACGAGGAGCGCAGCTTCGGGTGGGTGACCGCCGACAACTGCCTCGACTCGCGCTTCACCGACGGGTCCACGGGCCGTGGGCCCTGCTCCGTGTTCGCGCTCCGGATCGACAAGCGCCGGGTGAACACCCGCCTGCTGCGCGCCATGATCGACCTCGAGATGCGGGGACGGAAGAAGGACGCCGACGCCGCCTCCGAGGGCACGGCGATCGCGGGAGAGGGCGCGCGCGAGGGCAGCCGGCCCAAGGCCGGCGGGCGGTTGTCGCGCGACGAGCGCGCCGAGCTGCGGCGGGCGCTCTCCGAAGAGCTCCTGCGCAACACGAACCCGACCATGGAGGTGCATACCGTGCTCCTCTACCCCAAGGAGAAG
>JAYTCP010000138.1:0-7987 GCA_043736435.1 Planctomycetia bacterium
GTCGCAGGGGATGCGCACCGCCTCGGCGGCGACGAACCACGAGCGCGGGTCCGGCGTCGCCGGGGCCTTCAAGACCACGACGTCGGTCTCGATGGCGCCGTCGGCCGCCGCCCGCTCGACGAGCAGCACGAGGTCGAGGCGGCCGTCGCCCGTGAGGTCGGCGGCGCGCACGCCCTTCACCCGCCCCTTGGGGTCGAAGCGGTGAAGCCCCGAGTCGAGGGCGAACGACCGCGGGGCGGCGAGCACGAGGAGGGCGATCACGGCGAGCGCGCGACGCATGGGGGCGGATCCTACCCGAGGGGCCCGGGAGTCCGGGACGTCGCGGGCCGCTCCCGCCCGGAGTACCCTTCCCCGATGCCCAGCGATCCCAAGCGAGTCCGCCTCACCCTGTACGCGCAAGCCGGGGGTTGAGCCGCGAAGGTCGACAAGGACACCCTTGCGACCTTCCTGGCGCCGGTCCGGCTGCCGTCCGATCCCCGGGTGCTCGTGGGCACCGCCACGTCCGACGACGCGGGCGTCGTCTCGTTGACCGCGGACATCGCCCTCGTCCAGACCGTGGACTTCTTCCCGCCGATGGTCGACGACCCGGTGTGGTTCGGCCGCGTCGCGGCCGCGAACAGCCTGTCCGACGTCTGGGCCATGGGAGGCACCCCGCACTCGTGCGTGGACGTGCTCGCCCTCCCCGACGACGTGCCCACGTGGGTGCCGGGCGACATCCTGAACGGCGCCGTCGAGAAGGTGACCGAGGCGGGCGCGGTCCTCGTGGGCGGCCACACGATCGTGGACAAGGAGCTGAAGTTCGGCCTCGCGGTCACCGGGACCATCCATCCCGATCGCATCGTCACGAACGCCGGCGCAAAGGTGGGCGACGTGCTCGTGCTGACGAAGCCCCTCGGCTCGGGCTTCCTCTGCACGGCGATCAAGCGCGAGGCCCTGCCCGACGACGAGGCGCTCGCGGTCATGACGTGGATGGCCATGCTCAACCGCGCCGCGAGCGAGGCCATGGTCGAGACGGGGGTCCACGCGGCGACCGACGTCACGGGCTTCGGCGTGCTCGGCCACGTCTGCGGGATGGCCGACGGGGCGGGCCTCACGTTCCGGCTGCGCGCCTCCGCGCTGCCGCGCATGGACGGGCTCGAGGCCCACATGACGCGGAAGAACACCTGTGGCGGCCTGAAGCGCAACCTCGCGTACGGCGAGCGCCACGTGCGGTGGGGGCCCGACGTGACGGAGAACGACCGTCTGGTCGTCGCGGATCCGCAGACGAGCGGGGGCCTGCTCATCGCGGTCGCGCCGGAGCGGCTCTCCACGCTGCTCGCGGCCCTACAGCGCCGCGGCGTCGCGACCCGCGCGGTCGTGGGCGAGGTGGTGCCCCGAGGGGACCTGAGCCTCGAGGTCGTGTAGGCGGGGCGGACACGCTTGGCCCCCGAGCCCCGTGCCTGTCGGGGGTAAACCCCCCGAGCCCCGTGCCTCTCGGGGGTAAACCCCCCGAGCCCCCCTGATCCTCCTCAGCGGCTGTCGCCCGGCACGGGCTGCCGCGCCGCCTGGATCGCGACGTCCACGCGCTCGCGCTCGGCCGGGAGCAGCCACTCGCGGAGCGGATCGACCAGCGCGAGCGCGACGCCGGGGCGGCCCTCGCGCGCCGCGGCGACGGCGAGCTTCACGGTCGTGGCGCGTTCGGTGGGCCCGAACGGGTCGCCTGGCTGGGTGCCCGTGGACAGGGCATAGATCGTGCGCTCGACGCGGTTGTCGCCGTGCTCGCCGATCCCGGTGCCGGCGCTCACGGCGACCAAACCCGCGCCGACGCGCGGCGTGCCGCTGCCGCCCACGTGCTCGACCCAGCGGACGGTGCCCGTGTCCGCGTCGATCGCCACGAGGGCGTCCATCAGGCATAGGTAGATTGTCGACGTCGTGGGGTCCCCCGCGAGCCCCATGATGGCGCCGCCGTCGGGCGTGCTGCCCTCGCCCCGCAGCGCGCCGTCGGCGCCGAAGCGGCGCCAACGGTCGCCCTGGGCCACGAGCACGTCGTCCCCGTGGGGGCCGGCGCGCACGCCCTCCTCTGCGTCCCGAACGACCACCGTGGTCGCGCCGGTGGCGGGATCGACGCGGGTCGCCGCGTCCCTCGTGACGAGGAGGAGCGCTCCGCCGTCGAGCGCGAAGAGGCTCACGCCGCCCGAGCTGCCGGGGTCGCGGGTGCCCTCGATGCGGCCGCGCCGCTCGATGGGGCCCCGCCCGACGACGCGGTGGAGGCCGCCGTCGGAGGCGAGCGCCCAGAACACGCCGTCTTTCGTCGCGGCGACGCAGAGGAAGGGGCCATGCTGGACCCGGACCGGCTCGTAGGACGCGTCCTTCTCGGCGTGGAGGATCAGGCGGCCGTCCGGCGACGTGACCGTCGCCACGAAGCTCCCCACCGCGGCGATCGCGCGCGGGATGCGCGGGCCCGAGATCCTTCCCCCCTCCGTGGTGGAGAGCGTGGCGAGCGGCGTGCCCGTGGCCGCCTCGACGACGAACACGCGCCCGCGCAGGGCGCCGAAGAAGAGGCGGTCCGGGACCGCGGGCGGCGTCCCCGCGATGGCCACCGGCGCGAGCCCCTCGAACGTGGTCTCCCCGGCCTCGGCCTGCCAGGCGAGCCGCTGGGAGAGGCGACCGCTGCGGAGGCCCTCGTCCACGGCGACGGCCTCGGGGGCGTCCTTCGCGTCGCCCGGCTCGAGCCCAGCGTCGATCGCCGCCGTGCCGAGGAGGCCCAGGGCGCGGTCGGCGGCGGCGAGGGTCGCGCGCGCGTGCGGGTGCGCGGGTGCGAGGAACAGGGCGCGCCGCGCGGTCAGCCGGGCGAGCCAGGGGAGGTCGGCGTCGAGCGCGCGGCGCGCCGCCTCGGCCTCGTCGTCGGCCTCGATCTCGAGGACGCGGTCGAGGAACGCCCCGAGACCGAGGTCGCCGAGGCCGCGGCGCTTGAGGTGCGCGCGGAGCCAGTGCGTGAACGTGTCGGCCACGGTGAAGTCGGAGAAGCCGAGCCCGGCGACCGCGTCGGAGCGCCCGGAGAGCGCGAGCGCCAGCGCGAGCACGGCGGTCGGGGGGCCGCCCGCGGCGGCGTCGAGGTCGCGCAGGCCCGCGAAGCGCGCGGGGCTCTCCGCGTAGGCGCGCGCCAGCGCCTCGAGGGTGCGGTCGTCGTCGGGGCCGTCCCCGGACTCGGAGCAGAGGGCCGCGAGCGCGCCCGCGAGGCGCCGGGGATCCGACGAGCTCTCGAGGATCGCGACCAGGGCGAGGCGCGCGTCGGGAAAGAGCCCGCGGACGGAGGCATACGCCACGTCCGCGGCGGGCAACCGCGCGCCGGCGCCCCCGAACCGGATCCCGTCCTCCTCGTCGTCGGTCTCGCCGCTCTCATGGTGGAGCAGCTGGGGGACGAGCCGCTCGAGGCGGATCCGCAGCATCCGCGTCGAGGTCCGCACCTGGTCGTCGGTCGCGGCCGCCTCGATGCGCCGGAGGATGCGGTCGGCGGCCTCGGAGAGCGCGGGGTCCTCGCTCGAGCGGCACGCGTCGAGGGCCTCGGTCCAGGCGTCGAAGCGTGCGCGCGCGTCCTCGTCGGCGATGGCGTCGAGGATCGCGCTGCGCCCCTCGGCCTCGAGCCGGGCCTCCGCGGCGCGGCGCACGGAGAAGCTCGGGTCGGACAGCCCCCGCACCGAGGGCGGAGGATCGGACGGAGGAGCGGCCCGCGCCGCGGTCGGCGACGCTGCAGCCGCCGCGGCCGTCGCGAGGCCGGCGAGGGCGAGCCTGCGGAGGGAGGGACGGCGCATCCCGGCAGTCTACCGCCGGGCCCGAGCGCACGGGGGGGCGCCGCCGGTCAGACCGCGCCGTCCGGTCAGATGCCGCGCTCGCGGTAGCGCCGCTCGGCCTCCGCGTTGTGGGCGAAGCCGTCGGGGAGGTTCACGCTGCGGTAGATCGCCGGCTCGATGCCGCGGCGGAGCAGCGCCTCCGTCGTCGCCGCGGTCAGGGCCCAGACGGCGGCGACGTTGAGCAGGCCCGACAGCGGGCAGATGGGCGTCGAGAGCCCGGGGACCTCCACGACGGCGTCGCCGGGAGGGCCCATCGTGTCGACGACGACGTCGGCCACCTCGAAGACCCGCTTCCCCGAGGAGTGCCGGGCGGGGACGCTGCGCGAGAACGGGATCGACGTCACGGCCACCACGGCGCACCCGAGCTCGCGCGCGCCCAGGGCGAGGGCCACGGGGAAGGGCTCCTTGCCGGAGTTGGACACGAGCCAGAGGACGTCGCCGCGGGCGAGGTGGCTGCGGGCCGCGACCGTGCGGCCGAGCTCCTCGACGTCGTAGACGTAGCTCTGGAGGAGGCCCTTCCCCTCGCGGCGGGGCGGGAGGCGGTGCTCGAGGGACCAGGCGACCCGGATGCCGTGAAGGCCCACGAGGCCGCCCGCCCGGTCGATGGGCTCGCGCGCGGTGTGGCCGGTGTCGAAGTGGTGGATCGCCCCGCCCGCCGCGACGCGCTCGGCCGTGAGCTCGGCCGCGGCTTCGAGCGACGCGCCCGAGGTCGCGCGGAAGCGGTCGAGGTGCTCCCGTGCCGCGTCGAAGAACCGGTCGGCGAGACCGCTCACGCGTGGCCGAGGGCCTTGCCCTTCGGCAGCGCCGCCAGGCGCTCCCGGACGTGGGCGACGACCTCCTCGAGCGGCACCAGCTCGAGGACGCCGGTGCGGCGCACCTTCACCTCCGCCTTGCCGTCGACGACGTGCTTGCCGATGGTCACCTGGACCGGGTAGCCCAGGAGCTCGGCGTCCTTGAACTTGACGCCCGCGCTCGCGTCCTCGCGGTCGTCGAGGGCGGTGTCGATCCCGGCGGCCTCGAGGGCGTCGTGGATCCTCGTGCCCGCCTCGGAGGCGACGGGGTCGTTGCTGCGCGCGAGCACGACGACGGCCTGGAACGGCGCGATGGAGGCCGGCCAGACGATGCCCTTGTCGTCGTGGTTCTGCTCGATGGCCGCCGCGGCGATGCGCGACACGCCGATCCCGTAGCAGCCCATGACGAACGGGTGGCGCTTGCCGTCGGGGGCGAGGAAGCAGGCGTCCATCGCCGCGCTGTACTTCGTGCCGAGCTTGAAGACGTGGCCCACCTCGATCCCGCGGGCGGTCTTGAGGCGCGCCGAGGAGCGGGGGGAGAGGTCGCCGAGGCGCGCGCGGCGCAGGTCGACGAAGGGGGGCGTGGGGAAGTCGCGGCCGTGGTGGACGTCGAGCGCGTGGACCTCGGGCCGGTTCACCCCGCACAGGAAGCCCTCGAGCGGCTCGACGCTCGTGTCCGCCACGAAGCGCAGGCCCGGGTGCTTCACCTCGAGGGGCCCCGCGTACCCGGGCTCGCAGCCGGTCACGCGGCGCACCCGCGCCTCGTCCGCGAGCTCGAGGAACGTGGCGCCGAGGTGGTTCTTGAGCTTGACCTCGTTCACGTCCTGGTCGCCGCGCATGAGGACCGCGACGTCCACGTCGTCGGCGCCGATCACGGCCTTGTAGAGGATCGTCTTCACCAGACGCTCGGCCCCGAGGTCGGGGAAGCGGCGGCGGAGGTCCTCGACGGAGCGGTCGCCGGGCGTCGACTCGACGTGCATGGGGCGCGCGGGACGGGGCTCGGGGGGCGTCACGGCCGACTCGGCCTTCTCGACGTTGGCCGCGTAGCCCGTCGTCTCGTCGTAGACGATCAGGTCCTCGCCGGTGGCAGCGGTGACCATGAACTCCTCGCTGCCCGAGCCGCCGATGTCGCCCGCGTCGGCCTGGACCGTCAGGAACTCGAGGCCGCAGCGCTCGAAGATCGAGACGTAGGCCGCGCGCATCCTCGTGTACGAGCGGTCGAGGCCCGCCTCGTCCGCGTCGAACGAGTACGCGTCCTTCATGACGAACTCGCGCCCGCGCATGAGGCCGAAGCGGGGGCGGAACTCGTCGCGGAACTTCGTCTGGAGCTGGTAGAGCGTCTGCGGCAGCTGCTTGTAGGAGCGCACGTTCGCCGCGACGAAGTCGGTGACGACCTCCTCGTGCGTGGGGCCGAGGCAGAACTCGCCGCCCTTGCGGTCCTTCAGCGTGAACATGATCCCGGACCGCACGTAGGTCTCGAGGCGGCCGCTGCGACGCCACAGGTCGTAGGGCTGGAGCTGGGGCAGCAGGCACTCCTGGCCCCCCGCGCGGTCCATCTCGTCGCGCACGATCCTCGAGATCTTGCCCAGCGTGCGCCACAGGAGCGGGCCGTAGACGTAGATCCCCGCGGCGGTCTTCTGGATGAGCCCCGCCCGCAGCATGAGCCTGTGGCTCGGGACCTCGGCCTCGGCGGGGGCCTCCCGGAGGGTCTGGAACAGGCTCGTGGACAGGCGCATCTTCGGTCTCCGGGGCTCGCCGCGTCCCGGGGCGGGGCGTGACGTTCGTGGCGTTCGCGGCGGCGCGGTCAGATCACCATGCGTTCGGGGTCGGCGCGGAGGCGGTTCTCGAGGAGCGGCGCGAGCTCGAACCCCTCCATGGGGAACGGGGGCACCCGACCGCGGACGAGGTCGGCGACGGCGCGACCGGCGGCGGGCGCGTGCATGATCCCGTGCCCCGAGAAGCCGCTCGCGTGGAAGAGGCCCCGGAGGCGCGGGTCGGCGGAGAGGATCGCCTTGTCGTCGGGTGTCACCTCGTAGTACCCGCAGGCGACGTGCTGGACCCCCGCCTCGTCGGCGAGCCACGGCATGCGCTCGGCGATCTTGGCGAGCACTTCGATCCCGTACTCGTCGATGCCCCGGCCGTACCCGGGCTCGATCGAGTCCTGAGCGGCCTCCAGGTCCCCGGCGTCCTGCGGGGGGGACGGGAAGCGCTCGGATCCCGCGGGCCGCTTCGGGCGGTCGTCCCAGCCCATGAGGAGGCCGTTGCTCTCCGGCCGGGCGTAGGCGCCGAGATCCGCCACGACGAGGGGGAAGTGCCCGACCTTGCGCGAGCGGAGCTGCGAGGTGACGTACAGGTAGCGCTTCACCGCGACCACGGGGATCGGGCAGCCGGCGAGCTCGGCCACGGTGCGCGACCACCATCCGGCCGCCACGACGACGGACCCGGTCTCGATCTTGTGGCCGCCCGCGACGGTCACCGAGCGGATCGCGCCGCCCTTCACGCCGAACCCGGTCACCCGCGCGCCCACGTGGAGCGTCGCGCCCTCCCGCCGGGCTCCCTCGAGGAAACCCGACGCGATCTCGGTGGGGCGCAGGAAGCCGTCCGTCGGGCACCAGGTGGCGCCCGCCAGGTCGGAGGTCTCGAAGACCCCGCCGAGACCGGGCAGGGCGTCGACCTCGGCCGGCGTGAGGGCGCGGGCGTCGGTCACGCCCTCGGCCTGCTGCCACTCGACCCGGGTGCGCGCCGCCGTCATGGCGTCGGCCTCCGTGTAGAGGAAGAGGTAGCCGTTCTGCACGAAGACCGGCGCGACCCCGAACGTCTCCGGGAAACGCTCGTACTCGCCCCGAGCGAACAGGCTCATCTTCACGTGGGCGCGATTGCTGAACTGCTGGCGGAACGCCGCGGCGCTCCGGCTCGTCGAGCCGGCCGCGACGGCCCGTGCCTCGAGCACGGCGACGGAGAGGCCCTTCTCCTGCGCCAGGTACCAGGCGGTCGCCGCACCGACCGCCCCGGCGCCGACGATCACGACGTCGGCCCGGCTCGGAAGGGAAGAGGGGGAGAGAGCCATCGGCCGGGGTCCGCCGCGCGAGAGTCGGGAGAGGGGGCGGGTGAACCTACTCCCGCCCCGGTCCCCCCTCAAGTCGGCCCGGCAGCCCGGCACGGGGAGCGCACCCGGGATCAACGCCGATTCGACACCGGCGGCGGCCCGCGCGGCCGTCCGCGTCCCTGCCGGTACGACCCGGCGCGCCCGAGGAGCAGCAGGGCCGCGCCGGCCAGGCTTGTGGCGCACGCCAGGAGGAGCAGCGCTCGCGCTCCGGCGGCCGGAGGATCGGGCGCTGGCGCCGGCGTCGGGGCGATCCCCGCTCG
>JAYTCP010000139.1:0-3464 GCA_043736435.1 Planctomycetia bacterium
AGGACCGGAAGCCCTCGTCGGTGATCGTTGGGAGCACGGCCGCGGCGGCGTCCCGGGCGGCGCGGGCGGATTCCGTGTCGCGGTCGACGAGATGCGCGAGGGCGAGGGCCTCGTGCGCGAAGAAGAGCTCCCCGGGCTCGCTGCCGTTGGCTTTGACGATCGTCAGGCACATCCGCGCGTGCTCGAGGGCCTCCGCGGCGTGACCCGCCTTGCGATGGCTCATGGCGAGCCGGTAGTGCGCCCGCTCGCGCTCCATCGGGCCGCCCGCGACGGACCAGAACTCGAGACCGACGTTCGCCGCCCGGAGCATGAGCGACATCTCCTCCGCCGAGAGCGTCGCCTGGTCCTCGAGCGACGAGGCCAGGTTGTTCCCCGTGATCGCCAACGCCTTGGCCGCGGGGTCGGCCGCCTGGGGGCCGTAGGCGGCGAGCCGCACCGCCTCGTCGAACGCGGCCCGCGCGTCCGCGACGCGCCGCTGGCCGGCGAGCGCCGAGGCCGCCGTCGCGAGGATGCGCACGCGGTTCGACGCCGGCGGCGCGGCGCCCGCGACGACGGAGAGGGCGTCGTACCGGTCCGCCGCCGCCCGATCGCCCGCGCACCAGGCGAGGATCGCCTTCGAACGGAGGACGGCCTTCCCGGCGGGAGTCTCCGCGTCGAACGCCTCGAGGGCCTCCAGACGCCCGAGCAGGTCGAGCCCGTCGGCCCACCGGCCGAGGTGCTCGCCCGCGACGTGGACGACGAGCCCGGCGAGCGGGGGAAGGTCCCCGGGCGCCTCGACGAGGTCGATCCCCGCGGGCAGCCGGTCGAACACGCCCTGCGCGTCCCCGGCGTGGTCGTCCCAGCCCTGGCTGACGAATTCGGCGAGCGTCATGGGTCCTCCGGGCGGAGACGATACGAGCCGGCGCCGACCTGCGCCACGCGTGCCCACGACCGGCCGCCTGTAGACTCCGCGTCGCGGCGCCCCCCGGAGGGCCGCGGGAGCTCCCCGATGTCCGACGAAGAGGACCCGTTCAACCCCGGCCCCTATCGCGGGGGCGACCGCGCCCCCGCGGGGCGGCCGTCGGGCGGGGATCCGTTCCGGGGTGCCGATCCCGGCGTGGCAAGCATCCAAGACGCAATCGGCGGCCGCGCGGGGCCGCCCGGAGGCATGCCCATGTCCGGCGGTCTCGGTTTTCCCGGACGCGGTCGACGCTCCCTGGGCGGAGGGGCGTGGAAGATCCGGCTGTTCATCGCGCTCGCGATCGCGGCCTTCTCGCTCTTCAAGTACTGGACGACCACCTCGGAGAACCCGATCACGGGCGAGTCACAGCACGTAGCGCTCACCGTCGACCAGGAGATCGCCCTCGGGCTCCAGGCGGCCCCCGAGATGGCCGCGCAGTTCGGCGGCGCCTCCCGCGACGCGGCCGCGACCGAGCGCGTGCAGCGCGTGGGGCGTCGCCTCGTCGAGGCGCTGCCCTACAAGAGCAACCCGTACCGCTTCGCGTTCCATCTCCTCGCGGACCCGAAGACGGTGAACGCGTTCGCGCTGCCGGGCGGGCAGATCTTCATCACCACGGGCCTCGCGACCCGCCTCTCCACCGAGGGCGAGCTGGCGGGCGTGCTCGGCCACGAGATCGGGCACGTGATCGAGCGGCACAGCGCCGAGCGCATGGCCAAGCAGGCGCTCACGCAGGGGATCACCATGGGCGCCATCGTGGCCGCGAGCGATCCGAACAACCCCATGGGCGGCCGCAGTGACGTCCTCGTGCGTTTGGTCGCGAACCTCGTGACGATGAAGTACGGGCGCGGCGACGAGCTCGAGTCCGACCGCCACGGCGTCGGGCTCCTGGCCGCGGCGCGCTACGACCCGAGGGCGATGCTCGGCGTCATGAAGACGCTGGCCGAGGCGGCGGGCGGGTCGCGCATGCCCGACTTCGCCAGCAGCCATCCGAGCCCGGGGAACCGGATCGAGGTCATCGAGGCGGAGATCGCACGGCGCTTCCCGCAGGGCGTGCCCGCGGGCCTCGACCGGTAGCGCGGCCCCCCGCCCGCCCCCCGCCGCCCCCCCGATCCCCCGCACGGACCTCCCCATGCCCCTCTCCCGCCAGGACCTCGCGCTCGTGGAGGCCGCCTCGGACGCGATCCGCCGCATGTACGTCCCCGACTGGCAGCACATCGGCGCTGCGCTCCGCACGAAGGCCGGACACGTCCTGACCGCCGTGAACCTCGACGCCTACGTGGGCCGCTGCGCCGTGTGCGCCGAGGCGGTGGTCCTCGGCACGGCGTTCAGCGCGGGCGAGCGCGAGCTCGACACGATCGTGGCCGTGCGCTTCGCGGGTCGCGGCGAGCCCGAGGTCGTCAGCCCGTGCGGGATCTGCCGCGAGCTGCTCGCCGACTACGACGATCCGTGGGTCCTGCACGCGGAGGGCGGCGCCGTCCACCGCACGCGCGCGTCGGCGCTCCTGCCGGCGACGTACCGGAGGAGGGGCGAGGCCCGATCGACGCCGAAGCAGCGGGACGGCTGGCGGGCGGACGGTCAGGGGTGCCGGGGCCCGAAGGGCCCCAGCGGGGGCCGGCCCCGATGAGCGCGCCGTCGGCCCGGCCGGGCCGTCGGGGGAACACGGAGCGTCACGCGGCAGGCAGCGCCGCGGGCACGGGCACGGCGAGCGCGATCGCCGCGGCGTAAAGTACGGCCCCGATGCGCACGGCGTCGTGGACCTGCTCCTCGGAGAGCCCCGCCTCGCGGATCGCGCGCTCGTGGGAGGCGAGGCAGGCCTCGCAGCCGTGGATCGCGCTCACCGCGAGCGAGAACAGCTCCAGGTCGCCCTTGCTCGTGGCCGGCTGCGCGAGCCGGGCCATGCGCAGGCGCGCGGGCTTCTGCCCGTACGCGGGCACCCCCACCATGTGGCGGAAGCGGTAGTACACGTTGTTCATGCCCATGAGCACGGCGGCCGCCGTCGCGTCGTCGAGCACCTTCGGCCACGCCTCGCCCACCGCCGCGGCGCCGTCCGCGAGGACGGCGTCGATCAACGCCGGGGCACGCGTCGCGAGCGCGCAGGCCGCCGCGACGCCGTGGGCCTGGGCGGGGGAGAGCGCCCCGCCCGGCTGGAGGACCGACGAGAGGTTCGTGCGGACGTCCTTGGCCGCCTCGGGGAGGCGGGCCCGCAGCGCGTCGAGGGCGCCCACGGTCAGGCCGTCACGAGCGTCGGCTCGCCCTTCTTCCAGTTGCAGGGGCAGAGCTCGTCGGTCTGGAGCGCGTCGAGGATACGGAGCACCTCGTCCACGCTGCGGCCCACGTTGAGGTCGTTCACGCTGACGTGCCGGATGACGCCCTGGGGGTCCACCACGAACGTCGCGCGCATCGGCATGCCCTCGGTCGGGTGCAGGATCCCGAGCGCCGTGGACAGCTCGCGCCGCAGGTCGGCGAGCATGGGGAACGGGAGGTCCCGCAGGTCGGGATGGCTCTTGCGCCACGCGAGGTGGAC
>JAYTCP010000140.1:0-6245 GCA_043736435.1 Planctomycetia bacterium
GGCGTCCTCGAGATCCTCGAGGGCCCGGCCAAGGACCGCGCGGCCGAGCTCGCCAAGCGCCGCGCGAACCTTGCGACCCGCGCCGGCAAGGCCGTCGAGGCCTACCGCGAGGAGGCCAAGAAGATCGGCAAGCCCAAGAAGGCGGCCGCGGGCGCCAAGGCCGCGAAGAAGCCCAAGGCTGCGGCCGGCGGCGGCGCCCCGAAGGGCGACGGGGGCGGTGGCGCCTCGAAGGGCGGCGGCGCGAAGGGCGATGGGGGCGGTGGCTCGTCGAAGGGCGGCGGCAAGTCGAAGAAGGACCAGAAGGAATGATCGGGCGGATCGCCAACCTCTTCCGCGTCCCGGAGATCCGGACGCGCCTGTGGATCACCCTGGTCTTCCTGGTGATCTACCGGGTCGGCTACAACGTGCCGATCCCGGGCGTCAACATGGAGCTGTTCAAGGCGGCTCTGCGTTCCGGGGACGAAGGCGGCGACCTCGCCACCCTGATCAACATGCTGTCGGGCGGCGGCGTCGCGGGCTGCGCGCTGTTCTCCCTCGGCATCATGCCCTACATCAGCGCCAGCATCATCTTCAGCCTGCTCGTGAAGGTGATCCCGTCCCTCGAGGCCGTCTCGAAGGAGGGCAGCGCCGGCCAGCGCCGGATCAACCAGTGGACCCGCTGGGCCACGGTCCCGCTCGCGGTCGTCCAGTCCCTGATCGTCGTCACGACGCTCTACCACAAGCCCGGCCTCATCCGCGACTTCAGCAGCGCCACCCTCCTGACGCCCGGCTTCCTCCCGAGCCTCACCGCCGTCCTCACGCTCACCGCCGGCACGATCTTCCTCATGTGGATCGGCGAGCAGATGACGGAGTACGGCGTCGGGAACGGCATCTCGCTCCTGATCATGTGCGGCATCATCGCCCGCCTGCCCGAGAACGTCCGGGCCATGATGAACCAGCATCCGTCGCCCATCACCCCGGTGCTCCTGCTGGCCCTGTTCGTGGGCGTCGTCGTGGTGGTCGTCTACATCACGAAGGGGACCCGCAAGATCCCAGTGCAGTACGCGAAGCTGATGCGCGGCCGCCGGGTCTACGGCGGGCAGCGCCACTTCCTCCCGATCAAGGTGAACCAGGCCGGCGTCATGCCGGTCATCTTCTCCTCGAGCCTCCTCGCGGCCCCGACGCTGCTCGCAGGCGCGGTCGGCTGGCGCTGGCTCCAGGACGTCACCAGCCCGGGCTCCTGGTGGTACACGGTCGCCGACGTCGCCCTGATCTACTTCTTCTCGTACTTCTGGACGTCGCTGATGTTCAACCCGGCGGAGATGTCCAAGAACATGAAGGAGGGCGGCTCCTTCATCCCCGGCATCCGCCCGGGCCGGCACACGGCCGACTTCCTCCAGACCGTCATGGTCCACATGACGCTCGCCGGCGCCACGTTCCTGTCCGTCATCGCGATCGTGCCCGGCTGGCTCGCCCGCCAGGCCGACGCGAACGGCCAGATCGCCGCCTTCCTCGGCGGCACCTCGATCCTCATCGTGGTGAGCGTCGCCCTCGACCTCGTAGACAAGCTCAACGGCCACCTGCTCATGCGCCAGTACGACGGCTTCATGGGCGGCGAGGGCAGCGGCGGCAAGAAGGGCTAGGTCGTGCGCATCGTCCTCCTCGGTCCGCCCGGCTGCGGCAAGGGCACGCAGGCAGCGCGCCTCGTCGCGCGCGAGGGCATCCTCCACCTCTCGACGGGGGACCTCCTCCGCGCGGCGGTGGCGGCCGGCACCGAGCTCGGGCGCAGGGCGAAGCCCCTGATGGACGCGGGCAAGCTCGTCCCCGACGACCTCGTGATCGGGCTGGTCAAGGAGCGGATCGCGCGTCCGGACGCCGCGAAGGGCTTCCTCCTCGACGGCTTCCCCCGCACGATCCCCCAGGCCGACGCCCTCGACGGCGCGCTCGGCGCCCACGGGGTGGAGGCCGTCGTCTCCTTCGTCCTCGGCGACGAGGAGATCGTGCGTCGCTCGCTCGGCCGCGGCCGCGCGGACGACACCGAGCCGGTCATCCGCGAGCGCCTGAGGGTCTACCGCGCGCAGACCCAGCCGCTCGTCGCCCGCTACCGCGCGAAGGGCCTCCTCGAGGAGGTCGACGCGACCGGGACCGTCGACGCGGTGGAGACCCTGACGAAGGCCGCGCTCGCGCGGCGCCTCGCCGGCGGACGCGTCCGATGATCGACCTCAAGTCCCCCCGCGAGATCGAGACGCTCCGTGCGGCCGGCCGCATCGCGCGCCTGGCCCTCGACGGGGCGCGCGCGCTCGTCCGGGCGGGCATCTCGACCGCCGACATCGACGCCGAGGTGGAGCGGATCATCCGCTCGCACGGCGCGACGCCGGAGTTCAAGGGCTACCACGGCTACCCCGCGTCCTCGTGCATCAGCGTGAACGACCAGGTCGTCCACGGGATCCCGGGGCCCCGGAGGCTCAAGGAGGGCGACATCGTAGGAATCGACGTGGGAGCGCGCTTCAAGGGGTATGTCGGCGACAACGCCGCCACCATCCCGGTGGGGAAGGTGAAGCCCGAGGCCCAGCGCCTCATCGACACCACCCGCGAGTGCCTCGAGCTCGCGCTCGAGCAGTGCGTTCCGGGCAAGCGCCTGTCCGACATCGGCCGGGTCGTCCAGGCCCACGCCGAGGCGCGGGGCTACAGCCTCGTGCGCGACTACGCCGGGCACGGGATCGGCCGGAAGATGCATGAGGACCCGCAGGTCCCCAACTACGTCGACGCCGCGACGCTCAAGCGCGACGAGGTCCTCACGGCGGGCCTATGCATCGCGATCGAGCCCATGCTGAACGCCGGGGGCCCCGAGGTGCGCGTCCTCGACGACGACTGGACCGTCGTCACGCAGGACGGGTCCCTCTCGGCCCACTGGGAGGACGCGGTGGCCGTCACGAAGGACGGCCCTGTCATCCTCACGAGGGCCTGACCATGGCCAAGGAAGAAGCCCTCCGCCTGGAAGCGAAGGTCGTGGAGGCACGGCCGAACGCCATGTTCCTCGTCGAGCTCGAGAACGGTCACCGCATCCTGGCCCACGTCTCGGGCAAGATGCGGATGAACTTCATCCGAATCCTCCCCGGCGACCGCGTCACCGTGGAGATGAGCCCCTACGACCTGTCGAAGGGGCGCATCGTGTACCGAGAGTAGGTCCGACGGCGGCCCGCGCCGCTTGGGAGAGTCCGTCATGAAGGTCAAGTCGTCCGTCCGTCGGATCTGCGAGCACTGCCGGATCATCCGGCGCCACGGCAAGGTCCGCGTCATCTGCACCAACGTCCGCCACAAGCAGGTCCAGGCCTAGCCCCGGCACCGAGCAAGGAGCTTCCCCATGGCGCGCATCGTAGGCGTCGACATTCCGAACGAGAAGGTGGTCTGGGTGGCCCTCACCTACGTCCACGGCATCGGCAAGAAGTCCGCCCTGGACATCCTCCGGGCGACCAAGATCTCCTCCGCCCGCCGGGTCAAGGACCTGACGGACGAGGAGCTGGCCCACATCACGACCGAGATCGAGAAGAACTACGTGGTGGAAGGCAACCTGCGCCGGCAGGTCCAGCAGAACATCTCCCGCCTGAAGGAGATCGCGTGCTACCGGGGGATCCGCCACCGTCGAGGCCTCCCGGTCCGAGGCCAGCGCACCCGGACCAACGCCCGGACCCGAAAGGGCCCGCGCAAGACCGTGGCCGGAAAGAAGAGCGTCAAGGAGCTGCGCTAGGAGCCGGCGGACGTCGGCTCCCGGGGGTGCCCCCGGTGGCCGAGGTCCGCGGCGCCGGGGCTTGGCGATCCTGGGGCGTTCGCCCCCGGGCCGCGGTGTCCCATCGGTCGGCGCGAAGGTTGCGGGGGTTCCCGACTCGGGTACCCTCAGGGTTTCGACTTCGACCCCCCCGTAGGATTCCGGGCAAGGCCCGTCGATCGTCCGGGTTGGAGGCTGCATGGCGGGCAAGAAGAAGGTTCGTCGCAACGTCCCCCGAGCCGTGGTCCACGTGCTCGCGAGCTTCAACAACACGATCGTCACGTTCGCCGACCCGAACGGGGAGACCCTCTGTTGGGACTCCGCCGGCACGATCGGATTCAAGGGATCCCGCAAGTCGACCCCCTTCGCCGCCCAGCGCGCGGCCGAGCGGGCCGCCGAGAAGGCCCTCAAGATGGGGGTCCGCGAGGTGGACGTGCGCGTCAAGGGTCCGGGGACGGGTCGCGAGTCGGCGATCCGGAGCCTCCAGGCCCGCGGATTGAAGATCCGTGCCATCGAGGACGTGACCCCGCTGCCGCACAACGGCTGCCGCCCCCGCAAGCGTCGCCGCGTCTGATCCCGTCGGGCCGTCCGGCCCGGCTCCGCCCGTCCGCCCCGCAGTAACGCCCCGCAGTAACGCCCCGCAGTCACGTCCCGCAGAAACGCCCCGCAGTCACGTCCCGCAGCAACGTCCCGCTTCGCACCCGCACGTCAGGAGATCCGAGTAACCATGGCTCGTAACGTCGGCCCCAAGTGCCGCCTCTGCCGTCGCGAGGGCGTCCAGCTCTTCCTCAAGGGCGACCGCTGCGACACGGTGAAGTGCGCGGTCAAGAAGCGCGAGAAGGTCCCCGGGATGCACGAGTTCCGGCGGATCAAGCACACGGACTACGGCATGAAGCTGCGCGAGAAGCAGAAGGTGAAGCGCTACTACGGCCTCACCGAGCGGCAGTTCCAGCGCGTCTTCCGCGAGGCGGTCCGACGCGAGGGCAACACGGGGGAGACCCTGCTGCTGCTCCTCGAGCGCCGGCTCGACAACGTGGCCTACCTCCTCGGGTTCGCCTCGTCGCGCGCCACGGTGCGCCAGATGATCTCGCACGGCAACGTGACCCTGAACGGCCGCCGGATGGACATCCCGTCCGCGATCGTCTCGGTGGGGGACCTGATCGCCCCCGGCAAGCGCGAGTCCATGAAGGCCGCCGTCAAGAAGTCCTTCGAGGAGCGCGCAAAGCACGTGCCCGCGTGGCTCTCGCGGGACGACGCGGGCCTCGAGGGCAAGGTCACGGGGCTCCCCAGCCGCAAGGACGTCCCCCTCGAGGTCAACGAGCAGCTGATCGTCGAGTTCTGCTCGCTCTGACGAGCGGGCCGCGGCGCCTCCGATCCCCCTCCCGCGCGTCGGGGGAGGCGTCGGGGGCTCCCGGCGAGCGGGTGGTGTGTAGCGCACGGACAGCAGGCACGAGAGGGAGGTTCGCATGAGGATCCGCTGGCGGAATCTGGAGCTGCCCACGAAGGTCGTCGCGGACCCGGCCACCCGGACCGACACCTACGCCAAGTTCGTCGCCGAGCCCTTCGAGAGGGGCTATGGCGTCACCGTCGGCAACGGCCTGCGGCGCGTCCTGCTCTCCTCGATCGAGGGGACGGCCATCACGTCCGTGAAGATCCAGGGCGTGAAGCACGAGTTCAGCAGCCTCGAGGGCATCCGGGAGGACGTGACCGACGTCGTCCTCGCGCTCAAGCGGCTGCGCGTCCGGTTCCACACGGACGACCCGAAGGTGCTGACGATCGACAAGAAGGGCCCGGGCCCGGTGACGGGCGCCGACGTCCAGACCGGCTCGGACTGCGAGATCGTCAACAAGGACCTGGTCCTCTGCACGCTGACGACCGACCGCACCTTCGAGGCCGAGCTCGAGGTCCGCAAGGGCCGCGGCTACGTCACGCAGGAGGAGAACGCCCGCGAGGAGCACGAGATCGGCGTCATCCCGATGGACGCGATCTTCTCCCCGGTCCAGCGCGTCCGGTACCGCACCGAGAACACGCGCGTCGGCAAGATGACGAACTACGACCGCCTGATCCTCGAGCTGTGGACCGACGGGACGCTGACGCCCGAGATGGCCCTCGTCGAGGCGGGCAAGGTCTACCGCAAGCACCTCAACCCGTTCATCCACTTCTTCGACGTCGGTCGCGAGCTCGCCTCCGGCGGCGTCGCCGCGGTCACCTCCGCGCGGCCGGCGGTCGCGGCGCCCGTCGTCGCCGCGGTTCCCGGGGTCGGCGACGACCTCCGCAAGAAGCTGGCGATGCCCATCTCCTCCCTCGACCTCTCCGTGCGCGCGAGCAACGCGCTCGAGACCGAGGGGATCCAGACGGTGGGAGAGCTGGTCTCGAAGACCGAGGAGGAGCTGGTCAAGCTCAAGAACTTCGGCCGGACCTCGCTGAAGGAGGTCGAGAAGAAGCTGCAGGCCATGGACCTCACGTTCGGGTTCGACGTGGGCACGGTCCTCGGCGAGAG
>JAYTCP010000141.1:0-2173 GCA_043736435.1 Planctomycetia bacterium
CCGACCGCGGAGTGCGCGCCGGCCGGACGGACCGCTGCGGCGACGTCCCCGGCCCCGTCGTAGGTCAGCACCGCGGCGCCGATGGCGACGGTGTCGCCATGGCTCAGCCAGCGCTGGTTGTGGAACTCGCCGTTCACCCGCGTGCCGTTCTTCGACTCGAGGTCGACGAGCTTCAGCCGCCCGCCGATGCGGCGGATCACCGCGTGGTTCTTGCTCGCGTGGGCGTCGGCGACCTGGATCGCGTTCGACGCGCCCCGGCCGATCGTGGCCTCGTCCTCGAACAGCTCGAAGACGCTCGACTGCCCGCTCTCGTTGATCAGCAGCTTCGACACGGACGCGACCTCCCGGGGGGCTCGTCATCGTAGCAAGACGGGCGGAGACCCCGGTCCCGACGGCGCTCGTCGGGGGTCCCGGCCCGGCGCCCCGGGCGGCGTCCCGCGCCCGTCTTCCGCAGCTGCTTCTCGCTTACTTCTCGGTCACTTCTCGGTCACTTTTCGGTGGGTGTCGTCCCGCGGATCTCCGGGAGCTCCCCGCCGCCGGCCGCGAAGTTCTGGGTCCAGCGCCCGCCCGCGAACCCGACCCCCTGGTCGGTCCACGCGGACACGATGTTGCGGTGGTGGCCGCTCGAGTTCAGCCAGTGCAGGTGCGCCTCCATGGGCCCGCCCGCCATGGCGATGTTCTCGGAGGCCCCGCCTCCCTGGTAGCCCGCCTTCGCCATGCGGTCGAAGGGAGACGTCCGTGCCTCTCCGGTCGCGGGATTCGGCGGGGCGAAGTGGTCGAAGAAGCCGCGCTTCGACATGTCCTCGCTGTGGTAGCGCGCGCTCCGCACGAGCCGTTCGTCGATCCGCACGGCTCGCAGGGGCACGCGGCTCGTCTCCCGCGCCTGGTCGAGGATCGCGGCGACGCTCGAGCCGTCGATGGCGCCGATGGGCGTCCCGCTCGGCGCGACCGTGGTCATGTAGCCCATCATCACGCGGTACTCGTTCGTGATCCGGATCTGCTCCACCTCGGGATCGGAGGCGCCGCCGGGATGGCCGGGGTTGTAGGTGTTCATCACCCACCGGTTGTAGGCGAGGAGGTCGCGCTCCTCCTTGTCGCGGAAGTACGTCCGGATCGTCAGCGTGCCCTCGGCCGCGTAGAGGGCCCAAGGCTCCATCGCGGCGCGGAACGGCGCCACGTCGAAGCCCTTCTCCTCGAGCTCCTTCAGGATGGCCGCGTGGCGCTCGAGGATCCTCTCCACGGAGGCGCTCTTGCCCACCATGACCTTCAGCGGGTCGCTCCAGACCTCCTCGACGGCGTGCCAGCGCTTCTGGACCTCCACGGTCACCGCGGCGTAGGCCCCCTGGATCGAGGGCGCGTCGTGCGGATAGGGCCAGTGGGTCTCGTTGAAGATCGCGAGCAGCGCGTAGGCCCGCCGCTTGTCGAGCTCGTCCCGCCTCGCCCGGAGGCCGTCGAGCCGCTTGAACGTCGGATCCGCGGCGATCCTGCCGAGGAGGGTCCCGAGCTCGGTCTGGAGGTCGCCGAGGCGGCGGGCCTCGAGGCGCTTCGCGTGCTCCGCGCGGTCGACGAGCTCGCCCTCGTACGCGAGGTAGCCGCCCTCGGGCACCGACGCGCGCCCCTCCAGGCGCCTCGCGATCACCTCGAAGGCCCGATCGCGATGGGAGTCGAGCAAGGCGAGCGGGGTCAGGTGCTCGACGGCCGCGGCCCGTTCGCCCAGATCGGCGGCCAGGATGGCGAGCGCGAGATGCTTGTCGGGGCCGACGGTCCCGTTGCCGAGCAGGGTGAGCAGGTCGGGGGCGGCGAGGGCGGCCCAGGTCACCGTCGCCTCGACGCCGGCGCGCCTCGTGCGCAGGCCGGCGCCGTCGAGGGCGAGCACGTCCGTCGGGCCCGCCGCGAGCCGCACGCGGACCCCCTTCTCGCCACCGGCACTCACGGCGCCCTCGAGGTCCTTCACCAGGGCGACGAGGCGCCCCAGGTCCTCGCGGCGCGCGGTCCACTCGGCCTTCACCCGCGCCGCCACCTCCAGGGCGATCAGGCGGTCGTACGCGGCGACCGCGTCGCCCCACCGGCGCGCCCGCGCGAGGCCCTCGGCCTGCGCGACGTCGGCCAGCACGTCGGCCGTGAGCCGCGTGGGCGCGGCCGCGGGGCCCGTGCCGGGCAGGGACGGCCGGCC
>JAYTCP010000142.1:0-13710 GCA_043736435.1 Planctomycetia bacterium
CCGCCTCGTCTTCCACAAGGAGAAGCGGATGGCCGCCGGGAACGACCCGACGGGCGGCGTGCCCGGCCTCGACACGGGCACGGACGGCAGCTCCGCGGGGACCAACACCACGCCGACGGGCTCGACCAGCGGCTCCGGCACGGGCTCGAACGCCGCGACCCCCGACATCTCGGGGGAGCCGGTGTACGTCCTGCGCCTCGAGGTCTTCGCCGGCGACGAGTCCGAGGAGCCCGAGGTGGTCCTGCGCACGATCGTGCCCGTGCCCCCTGCCGAGCTGGAGGAGAGCAAGTGAGGACCCCCGGGGCGGGTCGGGTCTCGAGATCCGGGGCTTTCGGGCCTGAGAGGCTCGACGGGGGGCGCAGGGGGCGCGGCTTCACCCTGATCGAGGTGGCCGTCGCCATCACGCTCCTCTCGCTCACGATGACGTTCCTCTACCAGATCCTCTTCAACACGATCCGGAGCCGGGACGCCCTGCGCGAGGGCCTCGAGGCGCCGAAGGTGGACAACGCGGTCCTCGACACGATCCTCAAGGACTTCCGCTTCCTGTACTACCGCACGGGCCAGTTCCCGGCGGACTCCGGCTTCTGGGGCCGCAACACGTCCATCTCGCAGATGGACCGCGTGGACTTCCTGACGAGCCGCACGAGCCGCGTGGCCGAGCTCGAGGAGGCGACCCAGGCGAGCGGCAGCTCTCCCCTCGTGGAGGTCGGCTACGCGGGCAAGCGGTCCGAGCCCAACGAGCCCGGAGGCCGGTGGTTCTCCCTCTACCGCCGCGAGGCGTACTTCCCCGACGACGACCCGACCGACGGCGGGATGTTCGACCTCATCTACGACAAGGTGCGCCGCTTCGACCTGCGCTACTTCGCCGCCGCCGAGGAGCGCGCGAAGGACGACTCGGGCCTCGAGGAGTGGGACAGCAAGGTCCTCCACAAGGTCCCCGCCGCCATCGAGCTCATCCTCGAGTACGACGTCCGCGAGCCCCTCCGCAACGAGCCCAACCCCCAGGGCCGGGTCAAGCGCATCATCCTCCTGACTCCGTCGCGCAGCCTTCCGCCCGACACGGGCGCCATGGGCATGACCCCCGCCATGAACTAGGGGCAGGGGTGCGCCGACCGCGACCGGGAGGGGCGCGGTCGAAGAACGAGAGCGGTGAAGGCCAGGCGGCGACCGGCGGCCCCCCGGACGGGCCCCCGGTGCGCGCTGAAACGTATGGAAGATCCATCGGTACACAGGAAGGAGGCGGCACGGAAGGCTGGCCCTCCGTCCCGGAGTGCCCTCGCCCCCCGGGGTCGGATAGCCTCTTCGCTTCGTCGCACCGTGAGCGACATCGTCCGGGAGGACTCCATGGCCTGTCGTCGTCCGTTCTTCGCGTTCGCCGCCCTTGCTCTGCTCGCCGTCGCCCGTCCGGGCGCAGCCGACCCGGTGGCCCCGTTCCTGCTCCAGAACCTCGTGCCGGCGCGGACACTCGCGCTCGCGAGCTTCGAGGAGGTCGGCACCCTGGGCGCGCGCTTCGGCAAGACCGCACTCGGGAAGATGATGGCCGACCCCGAGATGAAGGCCTTCGCGGCCCCCATCGTCGAGGACTTCGAGAAGATGATGAAGGGCGAGGGGGCCCAGGCCCTCCCGATCCCGCCGGTCTTCCTGAAGCTCCTCGAGCACCTCTCCGGCCTCCGCGGGCAGGCGGGCGTCGCGCTCGTCGACATGCCCGAGGGCAAGCCGGTCCTCGCCGCGAACCTCGACTTCGGCGACAGGCTCTCCGAGTTCGTCACCTTCGTCGAGCGCATCCACGAGGAGCAGGGCGGGGCCGACGTGCCCGTCACCACGGAGAAGCGGGACGGGAAGACCTGGTTCTCGGTCGGCGACCCCGGGAGCCCGATGATGCGCGGGACCGCGGTCGGCACCGCGCTGTTCCTGTCGACGGACACCGGCTGGATCGAGCAGCTCGCGAAGTCGAACGGCGCGACCGTCGACGGATCCCTGGGCGCGAACGAGGCCTTCGCGCGCGTGCGCGCCAAGACGGGCGGAGCCGACCTCGCCCTCTCCGTGTTCGCGAACGTGCCCGGCATCCTTGCCCGCGTGAAGATGCCCGACGAGGCCCACCGCGTCGCCTCCGCCCTCGGCCTCGACGCCGTCGAGGCGGCCGGCTACGGCATGGCCTTCAAGGGCGACGGGATGCTCGACTCCATCGTGATCGACGCGCCGCAGACGACCCACGGCCTGCTCAAGGCCTTCGCCATGAAGCCGTCCTCGCGCAAGACCTTCGCCTGGGCGCCCGCATCCGCGTTCCTGGCCGAGGAGACGGCCTTCTCCTTCAGCGGCCTCGTCGCGAACGTACGCGACATCGTGGGCCGCATCGACCCCGACATGCTGAGCGAGATGGAGAAGGTCCTGCGCGAGGGCAAGGAGGCCATCGGCGTGGACATCGAGCAGGAGCTGCTCGCGGGCCTCTCCGACGACATGGGCTACTGGCTTGCCATGCCCGAGACGGGTGGCCTCTACCCCGAGCTGTGCGTCTCGGTCGGCGTCAAGGACGCCGCGGCCTTCGAGAAGACCGTCGAGAAGGTGGCCGACGGCATCCTCGCGCAGGTGAGCAAGAACGAGCGCGTGACGGCCTCCCGCCGCGTGATCGAGTGGCACGGCAAGCGTCTTCACGTGATCGACATGGCCTACGTCGAGGGCAAGAAGCCCATCCCGTTCCAGCCGACGATCTGCTTCGTCGACGGCCGCATGCTCGTGACGCTCGTCCCCCACGCGATGAAGGAGACCCTCCTGCGCCGGGAAGCCGGCGGCGCCGGCCTCGCGGGCGAGGAGGACGTCAAGGCCCTGCTCGGCACGGCCCCCGACGGCACCGGCGGCATCGCCTACCTCGACCTCCAGGCGATCCTCAACCTCCTCTACGACACGGGCGTCCCGGTCCTCCAGACCATCGCGAAGCCCAACGTCCTCGGCGTCCCCGTGCGCCTCGACTGGGCGCAGCTCCCCGCCGCGCGCTCCCTGCGGCCCTACTTCCGCAGCATGGGCGTCTTCAGCGTGTGCGACGGAAAGTCGCTGCGCATCTCGATCCACAGCCCCATCGGTTTGGTCCTCCCCATGGCCATGGTCGGCGCGATGGCGGGAATGTACATGGCGACCTCGGGAGGGGCCCACGGCGAGATCGTCACCACCGAGGTACAGCCCGACTCGCCCGCCGAGAGCGACGCCCAGCGCGCGCTCATGGCCGACCTGCAGGCGTCCTCGATCGTCGAGGCGATCCGGATGTACCGCGCCTCCACGGGCAAGCTGCCCCAGACCCTCTCGGCCCTGACCGAGAAGGGGCCGAACGGCGAGGCGTTCCTCGACAACCTCCCGCAGGACCCGTGGAAGTTCGGGTTCGTCTACACGATCACCAACGCCACGAAGGGCACGTTCGAGGTCCGCTCGTGGGGTCCCGACGGCCGCCCGGGCACCACGGACGACATCGTCCAGCCGCCGTCGACGGACGGGAAGTAGCCCGCGGGGCCGCAAACCCTCTCGATGAGTGCCGGGGGCGCGGGGGTCGACCCCCCGCGCCCCCGTCATTTTCAAAGTGGATCGGTCCCCGCGCTCCCGCCGCTCAGCGCGCCTTGGGGCGCAGCTCGGTCCTGCCGCCGAGGTAGGGCACCAGCGCCTCCGGCAGCGCGATGCTGCCGTCCGCGCGCTGGTGGTTCTCGAGGATCGCGATGAGGATCCGCGGCGTCGCCACCACCGTGTTGTTCAGCGTGTGGCAGGTCCGCACCTTGCCCGCCTCGTCGCGGTAGCGCAGGTCGAGCCGGCGGGCCTGGAAGTCGAAGAACATGCTCGCCGAGTGCGTCTCGCCGTAGCCCTTGCGGCTCGGCATCCACGCCTCGAGGTCGTACTTGTAGACCTGGCCGCGCCCCATGTCGCCCGTGCACACGGCCACGACGCGATAGGGCAGCTCGAGGGCCTGAAGGAGATCCTCGGCGTTCTTCACGATGTCCTCGAGGTGTGCGCGGCTCCGCGCCTCGTCGGCGACGTCCACGATCACCTGCTCCACCTTCGTGAACTGGTGCACGCGATAGAGGCCCCGGGCGTCCTTGCCGTAGGTGCCGGCCTCCCGGCGGAAACACGGCGAGAGGCCCGCGTACCGCAGGGGCAGCTCCTTCGGGTCGAGGATCTCGCCGCCGCGCAGCGCCGTGACGGAGACCTCGCTCGTGCCGACGAGCCACGCCGAGGAGTCCTCGAACGTGGGGTTCTCGATCTTGTAGGTCTGCTCCTCGGCGCCGGGGAAGTACGCGGTGCCGACGAGGGCCGACTCGCGCACGATCACGGGCACGGAGAGGGGCGTGAAGCCGCGGGACACGATCAGGTCGAGCCCGAGCCGCAGCACGGCCTGCTCGAGCATCATCGCGTCGCCCTTGAGGAAGTAGGAACGGCTGCCCGCGATGCGGCCCGCGCGTTCGACGTCGAGGCCGTCGAGGCCCGCGAGCAGGTCGACGTGGTCCTTCGCGGGGAAGTCGAACGTGGGCGGCGTGCCGTGACGGCGCACCTCGACGTTGTCGGCGTCGGTCTGGCCGTCGGGGACCTCGTCGGCGGGCGGGTTCGGGGCCTGGCGCAGGAGGGCCAGGATCTCGGCGTCGAGCGGCGCGAGCGCGGCCTCGCAGCGATCGACCTCTTCCTTGAGCGCCCGGAGCCGGGCGAGGGCGGCGACCTTCGCGTCGTCCGCGACCTTGCCGAGCTCCTTGCCGAGACGGTTCTGCTCCGCCTTCAAGGCCTCGCGCGAGGTGACGACGCGGCGCCGCTCGGCGTCGAGAGCCAGCGTGCGATCGACGTCGAACGCGATGCGCTTGCGCTCGGCGCCCCGGCGGAAGCGGTCCGGGTCGTCCCGGAGGAGGGCGAGGTCGATCATCGGGGGGCTCCTTCGAGACGGGAGAGCTCCTCGGCGAAGCGGGCGAGGCCGGCCTCCTCCCGCGCGCCGAGGACGAAGCGGATCGAGGTACGGAGATACCGCCGCGCCTCCTCGGGCGCGAGGCCGTGCGCGGGCCCGTGGGCGTCGGCCAGCGCGTCGCGGCGGGCGAGGCCGCGCTCGGCGGCGCGGTCGAGGAGGCCCTCGAGGGCCGCGCGCTCCGGAGACGGGAGGCCCTTCCGGGCCGTCCAGCGGGCGAAGACGAAGGGCAGGCCCGTCCACGCGGTCCACTCGGCGCCCAAGTCGAGGACGGCCGCCGCGGGGCACTCCCGGCGCCGCGCCATGGCCCGGTCGCCGATCGCCAGCACGATGGCGTCCGGGTGGGCGCGGGGGTCGGGGCCGAGGTCGGCCGCGACCTCGTACTCGGGCCGCAGGCCGTGCCGACGCTCGAGGAGGACCCGCAGGAGGGCCACGCTCGACCGGCTCGCCGGGTCGAGCACGACCCGTCGGGGCCACGAGTCGGGGGGACCCGCGTGGGGCAGGAACACCAGCACGCTGTCCACGGGCCCCTCGCCGGCGATGCCGAACCTCCCGAGGGGCCCGTCCCCCACGCCCCGGAGGGCCTCGGCGACCGGCAGGAGTGCGGCGTCCACGCTCCCCTGCGCAAGCCAGAGGGCCAGCAGGGAGGGGTCGCCCGGCCGCTGCACGACCTCGGGGGGCAGGCCGTCGAGGAGCGGGATGGCGTTCAGGTAGGGGACGACGCCGAGGGTGGGCACGGGGAGACATCCGTCGGCTGGGGGAGACGTGCGGACGCCCGGTGTCGTACCCCGCGTGCGTCGGATCGCCCCCTTGTGCGCGGGCCGCCCGGCCGCCGCCCACCCAAACTAACGAAAGGTGTCAGACACAAATCGTTAGTCACGCCCCCGTAGGGCTGCCTGCAACGCGAGAGCCGTTCCAAAGCCGCCCGGAAGCGACGATGGAACGGCTCACGCGGTCGGGGGCAGCCCCCCGGGACCCTAGAGGACGCCGCGCGGAGGCTAGTCGCCCAGGCAGGGATCGCAGCGGTACGGGTCGTGCTTGTCGTAGTTCAGGAAGTAGACGTCGACGAAGTCGGTCATTTGGCGCGAACTGCGCTGGAAGCTCTTCCCGTAGCAGGGCCTCTCGCAGTGGAACCAACTGCCGCAGCAGCCGGCCAGCCCAAGGGACGCGACGGCCAGCGCGGCGGTCAACAGGCGCTTCAACATGGAACCCAGCCTCCCAACTCGAGTCGGTCGACGGACCGTGGTTGCGATTGGCGCCGTCTGCCCAACGGCGCAAGAGAGGGAGTGTCTACCAATCCGGCCCCCGGGCGTCAAAGGCTTTTCCCCGCTTCCGCCCCCCCGGCCGGACGACCCGCTCCGGGGGCCGCCCCCACCCACGGCCTGCCCCCCCTCTGGGGCGGGCGGAACCCCTACTCCGGGGCCTTCTCCGCCTCGGCGCCCCGGGCGGAGCGGGACGGAGGCGAGCCGTAGAGGGCGTGGTCGAGGATGTAGGCCGCGATGGCGGGGGCGACCAGGTCGGAGAGGCTCTCCCCCGCCGCGACCCGGCGCCGGATCTCGGTGCTCGAGACCTCCTTGGGCTCGAGCTCGAGCCAGCGGACCGGCACGTTGCGGCCCTCGAACTCGGGAGGAGCGTCGGTGTCGCATCCAGGCCGCGCGGCGACCAGGAGCGTGGCGCGCTCGAGGATCCCCTCCCAGTCCTTCCAGAGCGGGAAGTCCAGGAAGCTGTCCCCGCCGATCAGGAGGTGGAAGGTGGTCCCGGGCGGGTAGAGGCGCTGGAGCTGCGTGAGGGTGTCGATCGTGTAGGAGTGGCCCTCCCGCCGGCCCTCGATCTCGAGGACCTCCACACGGGACAGCCCCTCGACCCCCATCCGCGACATCGCGACGCGATGGTGGAAGGGGGTGGTCTCCTTCCCCTCCTTGTGCGGCGCATGGCCCGCGACGACCACGAGGACGCGGTTGAGCACGGGGAGGGCGGCCTCGATGATCTGGCGGTGACCCTCGTGGAACGGGTCGAACGAGCCGCCGAACACCCCGATGGTGGGGCCGACCGGCGGCGGTGCGATGGGACGGGGGCGGGAGGTGAAGACGTTGAGCGCCGCCGCGAAGGCCCCCGCGAGCAGGAACCCGCCCGCCTGGCGGGGCAACGGGACGCCCCGGAGCGCGCAGAGCATGCCGACGATCGCCAGGACGGCGGCGACGCCGAGGAGCGTGCGCCGGCCCGTCTCGGAGAGGGAGGAGCGCGGGTACGCGCAGGCGAGCGCCACGAGGGCGAGGGGGATCAGCACGGGCTCGTTGCCCGGGAACGCGGGAGACAGCGCCGTGGCGATGAGAACGCCGGCGAACGCGAGGAACGTGCCCCGCACGGCCTTGCGGGCCAGGGCCAGCTGGAGGCATGTGCTCCCCACGACGAGGCCGAGCACGCCCGCCGCGATGCCACGGAGGACCGCGCCGCTCGAGACGTCCCACGCGGCCACGCCGAGGCCGCACAGGATGACGAGCACGGGCACCCACAGGTCCCGCTTCTCGCTCATGGCGTCGGGGCTCGCATGGCCGGACGTTACCACGGGAACCGCGAAGGCCCACGCCCCTCGTGGGCGCCGACGGGCACGGGGGACGGCCCACCCCCCTCCCGATCCTGGTTCCACGCGGCCCGTGGCCGCATCCTCGGGTGCGCCATACGTCCGCCCTCCCGGAGCCCCACCGTGTCCGCGCAACGCGCCGTCCCCTGCCTGATCGGCGCCACGGGCGTGGGCAAGACCCCCGTCGGCATCGAGGCCGCGCGGCGGCTCGGGGCGGAGGTGATCTGCTGCGACGCGCTCACGGTCTATCGGGGCCTCTCGATCCTCACGGCGAAGCCCGCCCCTCCCCCCGACGCCCCCCACCTCCTCCTCGACGTCCTCGACCCGCACGAGACGTACTCGGCCGCGCGGTTCCTCGACGACGCGGACCGCCTCGTCGCGGAGATCCGCGCCCGCGGCCGCGAGGCCCTGATCGTGGGCGGGACGGCCCTCTACCTGAAGGCGTTCGCCAAGGGGATCGGGCCGCGCTTCGGACGGGACGAGGCGCTGCGCGCGCGGCTCGAGGCGCTCGCGGCCGAGCGGGGCCCGCAGGCCCTGTGGGACCTCCTCGCGGAGCAGGACCCCGCGCGCGCCCGCGAGCTCCACCGCAACGACCTGCGCCGGCTCGTGCGCGCCCTCGAGATCGTCGCGGCGAGCGGACGCCCCGCCAGCGAGCTCCGGCAGGAGTGGGCCGCCCCCGACCGCCGCCCCCTCGCGATCGTGGGCCTGCGGCGCGGGACCGCCGATCTCGAGGCCCGCATCCGGGCCCGCGCCGCGGGGATGCTCGCCGAGGGCGTCGCGGACGAGGTCGCGCGCCTGGCCGCGGCCGTCCCGCCGGCGTCGAGGGAGCTCCGCCAGGCCCTCGGCCTCGCCGACGTCGAGGCCCACCTCGCGGGGCGGCTGTCGCGCGAGGCGTGCGTCGACCGGCTCGCGCTGGCCACGCGGCAGCTCGCGAAGCGCCAGGCCACGTTCTTCGCGCAGTTCGAGGCCGCGCACTGGCTGGACGTGGAGCCCGGCGAGCCCGCGACGGTCACCGCCGCGCGTGCCGTCGCGGCGATCGAGGCCTACGCCCGCGGCACGTCGGCGTAGCGGTCGCGGGTCGCGCGGAGCCGCTTGCGGAACGTCTCGGCGAGGCGGGACGGCGAGAGCACGCGGACGCGGCCGCCGAACTCGGCGACCCACCGCAGCAGGCCGTCCTCGCTGCGGACCTCCACCTCGTAGAGGCCCGTCCCGTCGGCGCGGCGCTCGAGCCGGCCGGCGCCGGACAGGCGGCGCTCGAGGAGCCACGTCGCGACCTCGTCGGTCTCGAGCGTGACCACGACGGGCGGGGCCCCCTCGTCGATCTGGAACTCCTCGACGCCCACGTGGGCGGAGATGTCGAAGTCGGCGGGCACCTCGTACTCGGCCCCGGCGCGGCGTCCCGGGACCGTCACGCGGCCCTGGATCCGGTCGAGCCGGAAGTTCCGGATCGCCTGGCGGTCCTCGTCCCAGCCGATCAGGTACCAGTTGCCGTCGACGAGGCCCAGGCCGTACGGGCGGAGGGCCCGCTTCTCGGTCTTGCCGGTGGCGACCGCGGCATAGCGGAAGCCCACGCGGCGGCGGTGCGCGACGGCCTCGCCGAGGGGCTCGAGGTGCCGACGCTGCGTGTCCTCGACGCCGTGGTCGAGGCTCAACATGTGCTGGTCGGTGACCGAGGCCCGCATGGGCTCGGGCAGCTGCGAGTCGATCGTCAGCTTCGCGAGCGCGCTCTTCAGGTTCCGTCCCACGGGATCGTCCACCACGCCGATGGAACGCTGGAGGACCGCCACGAGCATCGCGTCCTCCGGGTCGAGCGAGAGCTCGGGGAGGAAGTAGCCCTGCTTGTCGATCACGTAGCCGGGCTGGCCCGACGGGTCGTCGGCCTTGTACTCGATCACGACGCCGATCGCGCGCAGGTCGGCCTTGTCGCGGTCGAAGCGCTTCTCGATGGCGTCGGGGCTCGCCTCGTCGTCGTAGCCGACGACCTGCGCCCTCATGTCGCTGAAGGGGACCGGGGCGCGAGCGGAGAGCAGGTAGGAGACCAGGTTGAGCTGCCGCTCGAGCTTCGCGACCTTCGGGTCCTTCGCGTCGGGCACGTGCCTCGGGTCCATGGCGTCCTCTGCATTCGCGGCGGCCGTGCGCGCACGGGAGCAGCCGGGGTCGATCTCGGTTCCGGGAATCTCGGGGGCGCGGGGGGCGGACGGGCAGCACCCCGGGCGCCGTCGCAATCGGTCAGGCGAGGCTCCTGGGCGCGGCCCAGTGGCCCTTGCGGAACCATACCACGTAGGCCGCGGCCACTGCGAGGTGGGACCCGAGGACCGCGAGCCACAGCGCCCGCACGCCGCCGAGCGTGTCCGCGTGCTCGGCGACGATCCAGGCGACGGGGAAGCCGAGCAGGCAGTAGCCGACCAGCTCGATGAAGAACGAGGGCAGGGTGTGGCCCGCCCCCGCCATGGCCTGGGACAGGACGATCCCGATGGCGACGTACGCGTAGCCCGCGCTCGAGACCTGGAGGAAGGTCGTGCCGATCCGGACCACCGCCTCGAAGTCGGCGACCTTGCTGTCGGAGCCGAGGAACCGGATCAACGGGTCGGCGAACAGGACGTACGTCGCGGCGAACAGCAGCATGGTGGCGGCGTTGAGCCCCACGGCGATCCACGAGGCCTGCTCCGCGCGCGCGCGCTGCCCCGCCCCGAGGTTCTGCCCGACCAGCGTGCTCGCGGCGGCGGCCCAGCCCAGCCCGCAGAACAGGGCGAACGTGTCGAGGCGCAGGCCGATGTTGTAGGCCGCCTGGGCCGCGACGACCTCGTTCTCGGGCACGGCCTTCGCCACGAACTTCACGAGGTAGAGGTACTGGATCATGCGCACGAGCCAGGTGCCGCACCCGGGGACGCCGATGCGCAGGATCTGCCACTGGGTGCGCCAGCGGAACGCGAACCGGCGGATCCGCAGGCCGGCGAAGCCGCGGCGCAGGAACAAGAACGCGGGCAGCACGGCGACCCCGCGGGAGACCACCGTGGCCCAGGCGGCGCCGACGACACCCATGGGCTCGAATCCGAGCCCTCCGAAGACCCACCAGATGCACAGCACGACGTTCAGGATGTTCGCGCCCACGAGGAGGAGCATGGGCAGCGTGCTGTTGCCCGCGGCGCGGATCGACCCCGTCACCTGCAGGAGCAGGAACATGGTGACCGTGCCGAGGCTCATGATCTCGAGGTACTCGGTGGCCAGGTCGAGCACCTGGCCCTGCGCCTCGAGCGCCGCACAGATGGGCCGCGCGAGCAGGTAGGGCGGGAGCCCGAACACGATCCCCATGAGGATCGAGAGGATGATCCCC
This sequence comes from Planctomycetia bacterium, assembly GCA_043736435.1. Lineage (GTDB taxonomy): Bacteria > Planctomycetota > PLA2 > PLA2 > JAEUHO01 > JAYTCP01. The sequence goes on from JAYTCP010000142.1 coordinate 10,837, forward strand.
TGCCCGGCCTCGTAGTTGCCCCGCCGGTGGTTGCCGATCCCCATGTGGCGCGCGACCATCGCGATGGCCGCGGTCACGATCCCGTTGTAGATGATCATCGGGATCGAGTTGACGAGGGAGGGGATCCCCGCCGCCGCCAGCGCCACGTCCGACTGGGGCAGCTTCCCGACGATGTAGAGATCGACGAGGTTGAACAGCGAATGGAATGCCATGCCGGCCACCAGCGGCCACCCGAAGGCCAGGGTGGCGCGGAGCAGCGGGCCCTTGGTGATCAGGGTCCCGCTGCGGTGCATCGACATGGCGTCGCGTCCCTCGTGGTACTGCGTCCGAAACGTCTTGCTCTCGGGGCCCTTCGCGGGGCGTCGCCTCTGGACAGGCCTGCGGCGGGCAACGTCGCGGGCAGTCGTCCGACCCCGAGCCAAGACGTCGGGGACGGGAGATGGGGCCGGGGCTACACCAGCGTCGTCACGTCGTGGCAGGGCATCGCGAACGCGTCGGCCACGCCCTTGTGCGTGACCTTGCCCTTCCAGGCGTTGACGGCGCCGCGGAGGGGGGCGTCCTGCTTCACCGCATTCACCGCGCCCAGGCGGGCGAGGCGACGTGCGAAGGGCAGGGTCGCGTTCGTGAGCGCGTACGTGCTCGTGCGCGCCACGGCGCCCGGCATGTTCGCGACGCCGTAGTGGACGACGCCGTCCACGACGTACGTGGGATCGGCGTGGGTCGTCGGCTTGATCGTCTCGCAGCACCCGCCCTGGTCGACGGCCACGTCGACGATCACCGAGCCCTCCTTCATGTCCTTCAGGTAGGACCGGGGGATCAGCACCGGCGCGCGCGCGCCCTCGAGGAGGACGGCGCCCACGACGAGGTCGGCGTACTTGACGCGTGTGTGGATGTTCACCGCGTTGCTGTAGACCGTCGTCACGTTCTTCGGCATCACGTCCTCGAGGTAGCGCAGCCGGTCGAGGTTGACGTCGAGGATCGTGACGTGGGCGCCGAGCCCCGCCGCCATCTTGGCCGCGTGGGTGCCCACCGTGCCGCCGCCGAGGACGACCACGTTGCCCGGCTCGACGCCGGGGACGCCGCCCAGGAGGACGCCGCGCCCGCCGTGGGCCTTCTCGAGGGAGGAGGCGCCGACCTGGATCGCCATCCGGCCCGCGACCTCGCTCATGGGGACGAGGAGGGGCAGCTTGCCGTCCACCTCGAGGGTCTCGTAGGCGAAGCAGAGCGCCCCGGACTTCAGCATCGCGTCGGTCAGCTCGCGCGCCGCGGCGAAGTGGAAGTACGTGAAGACCGTGAGGTCGGGCCGGCACAGCGGGTACTCCGCCGCCAGAGGCTCCTTGACCTTCATCACCATCTCGGACTTCGCCCAGAGGTCCTTGGCCGTGGGGACGATCTCGGCCCCGGCGTCCTTGAACTCCTGGTCCGTGATGCCGCTGCCAAGGCCCGCGGTGGTCTCGATGAGGACCCGGTGGCCGTCCCCGACGAGGGCGTGCACGCCCGCGGGCACGATGCCCACCCGGTTCTCGTTCGACTTGATCTCCTTCGGGACGCCGATCCGCATGCTGGACCTCCGGGCGGCAGGGTGCTGCCGAAGCGTCGGACCATACAACGGGCCCCGGAGCCGGTCCACGTTGGGCGACCACCCAGAGGGGGATCGAGGACGGTCCGGCCGCCGCCCCGGGGGCGTCCCCCGGCGCTCGGGCCCGAGTCGGCAGGGCCGCGCGGCGAATCCTGCCGTGAACGGACCCGCGGCTCAGCGCGTCATGCCGTCGCCACCGTTGGCGCCCATCGCTGGGCGGTTGTCCTGGCGACGGGGGAAGAAGCCCGGCCACCCACGCTTCATCGCCTCGACGATCTTCTCCGCCTCGGCGCCCGGGATCTGGGCCCGCAGGTCGGCCTCGAAGCCCGTCCGCAGGGCGTCCCGCTTCTCCGTCATGGCCAGCCGATCGGCCTCGCTCGTGCCGAAGCCCCCGCGGAACAGATCGCGCATCTTGTCGGAGTACTGGGCCTGGAGCTTGATGACCGTGGCTTCCTGCTCCGGCGTCAGGGTGACGCCCGCCTTCGAGAGCTCGCGCTTCACGCGATCCGCGGCCGCCTCGGCATCCTTGCGCTTCTGGACCTCGTCGGAGATCCGGCGGAACGCGGCCACCTGCTCTTCGGAGAAGGCGACCTCGGAGCCCGTCGGGATCAGGAGGACGGGGGCAGGCCCAGGCGAGCCGGAGCTGCCGTCGGCCGGGGCCGCCTGCGCCGCCTTCGCGGCGTTCGCGGCCACTTCCGCCAGCTGTCCCTCCATGGTCCGCAGGCGCTCCTGGAGCTCGCCGAGGTTCTTGCGCAGGACCGTCGCCTCGCTGTCGGCGATCCCGGCCGCCAGCTTGGCGCCGTCCCGCTCGGCCATGAGGCTCGAGACCTTCTTCTCGATCTCGGACAGCTGGGCCGACGACAGGGTGTCGGCCGGCTGGACCTGGGTCTCCTTCGAGCACCCGGGGAGGGTGACCGCGAGGAACGAGGCAGCCGAGAGGCCGATGCAGACGGGGAGGGCGAGGCGCATGGAGGCTCCTACGACGGACGAAACGCAGGGAAAGGCCCGGGCACACCAAGGGCCCGGGCCTTGGAACCCGGGCCGACCCCGACCGGTCGCGGCCCGGATTGGACCCCGCCAGCGACCTTGGTAGGGTAGCACCGTCGTCGTGGCCCGGGCGTTTAGCTCAGTTGGTAGAGCACCAGCTCGACAAGCTGGGGGTCACAGGTTCAAGTCCTGTAACGCCCACCATCCGTCACCGGGGGGGTCTGTCCCCGGCCGCGTACGACTCGGGCGCATAGCTCAGCTGGTTAGAGCGCGTGCTTCACACGCACGAGGTCGGGGGTTCGAGTCCC
>JAYTCP010000143.1:0-2649 GCA_043736435.1 Planctomycetia bacterium
CTCGGCGTCCGCAAGCTGCGCCTGACGGGGGGCGAGCCGCTCGTCCGGAAGGACCTCCCCGAGCTCGTCCGGCTCCTCGCGCGCCTCGGCGACCTCGACGTCACCCTGACGACGAACGGCTCGCTGCTCGACCGCCACGCCGCGACGCTCGCCGCGGCGGGCCTCGACCGCGTCACCGTGAGCCTCGACGCGCTCGAGGACGACGTCTTCCGCCGCATGAACGACGCGGACGTCCCCGTGTCCCGGGTGCTCGCCGGGATCGCCGCGGCCGAGGCCGCCGGCCTCGCGCCGATCAAGGTGAACATGGTCGTCAAGCGCGGGATGAACGAGGAGAGCGTCGTCCCCATGGCGCGGCACTTCCGCGGCACGGGCCACGTCCTGCGGTTCATCGAGTTCATGGACGTCGGCACGACGAACGGCTGGCGCATGGACGACGTTGTCCCGTCCGCCGAGATCGTCCGGCGCGTCCACGACGCCTTCCCCCTCGAGCCCCTCGAGCGCACCTACCGCGGCGAGGTCGCCGAGCGCTGGCGCTACGCCGACGGCGGCGGCGAGATCGGCGTGATCTCGAGCGTCACGCGCGCGTTCTGCCGCGACTGCACCCGCGCGCGCCTCTCCGCCGAGGGCTCGCTCTACACCTGCCTCTACGCCACGAAGGGCACCGACCTCCGCGCGCTCCTCCGCGGCGGAGCGACGGACGCCGACCTCGCCGAGACGATCCGCGGCGCGTGGAGCGCCCGCGCCGACCGCTACTCCGAGCTCCGCACCGCGGCGACGCCGGGGCTCCCGAAGATCGAGATGTCCTACATCGGCGGATGAGGCGGCGGGGACGGGCTCACCTCGAGTGCGGCCGCGACGTCCGCGCGAGCCGGATCGTCGCCCGCGTCCACGGCGGCAGCTCGTAGGCTCCCACGCCCGTGCGCGCGAAGCCGAGCCGCTCCCAGAAGCGCAGGCCGGGCCCGTTCGCCTCGTCCACCTCGACGTCGACCCGGTCGATCCCCCGCGCGCGGGCCGCCGTGAGCAGCGCGTCCACGAGGGCCCGCCCCACGCCACCCCCCCACGCCTCCGGCGCGACGTACGTGCGCGCGAGGTCGTACCCCGCCGGGCCGTCGGCCCCGGGGTGAAAGATCCCGTCCGCGTACCCGACGACCTCCCCCGCCCGCTCGGCGACGAAGGCGTCGCGCCGCGGGTCCACGAGCCCCAGGACGAGCCGCTCCCGCCCGTAGAACGTCCGCCACACGGCGGCGAGGAACCCCGCCGGCGCACGCCCCTGTAGCGCCGCCCGCCACGCCGCCCGCGCGACGCGCCGCACCGCGCGGGTGTCCGACGCGAGGCGGGGGCGCACGACGACGGACATGGGCAGGGAGCCTATCCGGGTCGCGGAGAGGGGGCATTCCCCCCCGGAGGGCCGGACGGGGGGCCGGGCAGGGGCGCGGGCCGACGCGCCGATTCACGGGCCCCGCGGGTCGCCGTTCACCTGGGGCGCGGCCGTCTCCTCGTCCATGTACGCCACCGCCATGCGCGGCGTGTTGAACGCGTAGCCGATGCTCCCGTCGCGCGAGAGGACGATCACGCCCGCGCGGCCCTGGATGCGGGAGTCAAGCTCGCGGATCGCGAGCCACGCCGAATCCTGGGCCGCCGCGTCGCGCAGGTGTCCGACCGCGGTCCGGGCGAGCCCCACGCGGAGGATCCCCTCGCCCCAGCCGGTGCAGGCCGCCGCGCCCATCCGGTTGTCGGCCCAGAGCCCTGCCCCCGGGATCGCGGTGTCGCCCACCCGCCCCGCGCGCTTCGCGGGCGTGCCGCCCGTGCTCCCGCCGGCCGCGATGTTGCCGCCACGGTCGATGGCGATCGCGCCCACGGTCCCGTTGGGCCGATCCATCGGTGGATGGCCGAACGCCTCGCGGGGGTCCGCCTCGCGCGTGGCGTGCCAGTGGGCCTCGAGCCGCTTGCGCTCCCGCTCGACGACGAGGGACGCCGGGTCGATGCGCTCTAGGCCCCGCTCCCATGCGAACTGGTGGGCGCCGTCGCCGACGAGGAGCACGTGCTCGCTCTTGAGCACCTCGCGCGCGAGCCGGATCGGGTTCTTCACCTCGTTCACGCAGGCGACGCCGCCGACGTCGAGGTCGCGCCCGTCCATGAGCGCCGCGTCCATCTCGACGCGCCCCTCGCGGGTGAGCACGCTCCCGAGCCCGGCGTCGAACGTGGGGTCGTCCTCGAGCGACGCGACGGCGGCCTCCACCGCGTCCAGCGCGCTGCCGTTGTCGAGGAGGATCCGCCACCCGATCTCGGTGGCGCGGCGCACCCCGTCGCGGTGGGCCTTCCACTCGTCTTCGGGGATCGACCATGCGCCCCCGTGCACGACGAGGGCGGGCCGGGGAGGGCGGCGCTTGTCCATCCCCCCACCATAGCCCCGCCCCACGGGGTACACACCGGGGGATCCCCCGGTGAATCTCCGTCCGTGCGACCGTGGTACAGGAACATCGTGACCGACCCGGCCGAGGAAGACGACGCGCTGGCGATCGAGCGGGTGCTCGCGGGCGACCGCGACGCCTTCGGCACCCTCGTCGCCCGGTACGGCCGGCGCATCCACGACCTCGCGCGCCGCATGCTTCGGGACCCCTTCGAAGCCGAGGACGTCGTCCAACACGC
>JAYTCP010000144.1:0-3635 GCA_043736435.1 Planctomycetia bacterium
TGCCAGGCGGCCGGAGGCGCGTCGGGATTCGGGATCCTCGGAGTCGTCCCCGCGGCTCCGGGGTCGGGCGCGCCGGGGACCACGTCCTTCACGTGGAACGCCGTCACGGCGACGTCGGGCAGGTGGGCCAGCGTGACGGAGAGGCCCTGCGTGTGCTCGTACTCGCGCTCCCCGCCCACGACGCCGCCGGCCCCGCACCCGAGGATCGGCGCCTCGCCGACGGCCGCGCGCAGACGTCGGCGGATGGTCTCGGCCTCGCGCAGATGCGTCTCGCCGACGAAGACGAAGGCGGCGTCCACGCGGAGACCCGCGAGCCCCCCGAGCGCCTCGTTCAGCGTCTTGTCGAGGAGGGGGGGAAGGTCAGGACCGAGTGCGGACGCCGAGGCCCAACGCATCATGGGGCGAGACCCTACCCAGGGCCCGGCACCGGTGCCCCTTCTGGCCCCTGCGACGGGGGGTCGGAGCCGACGCGCGCGGACGCGCGGGGCATCCCGCGGACGGAGCCGCGACCCCCGCATGTTCGGGGGTCGCGGGAGGCGGGGGATCGGGGTAGGCTCCGCCGCCTCGGAGGTGCCCGATGACGGAGGCCCGCACGATCACGCTGGATGCCGGGGAGCCCTGGCGCTACCTCGGGAGCACGCCCGAGAAGGACGCCGTCGAGGTCGTGCTGCGTTCGTTCGACCGCGACGTGCTCTTCGCGACGGGGTCCGGCCCGAACGCCCCCGACGGCCAGCCCCTCACGGTGCGCGCCGGCGAAGGGGGAAGGCTGCTCGGACGCCACTTCTTCGTCCGGCCCGAGAGCACCACGACCAAGTGCCGCATCCTCGTGCGCGGCATCTGACCCCGGAGCCCCATGCGCCGCCCCACGCTCGCCGCGACGACCCTCACCCTGCTCCTGCTCCCGTGGGTGTCCGGCCCTCGGCGCGCGCGCGCCGACGAGGCGCCCGCCGCGGAGAAGCCCGCCGCCGAGAAGCCCGCCGTCGAGAAGCCTCCCGCGGAGAAGCCCACGGAGCCGAAGGAGGCCGTCAAGGCTCCCGAGACGCCCCCCGAGCCCACGCTCGTCACGGCCGAGAAGGGCCCCTTCACGGTGGTCCTCGAGCTGTCCGGCGTGTTCGAGGCCCCGGACGCGACCGAGGTGGTCTACGACCCCGAGACGTGGAACGGCGAGCTCGAGACGGTCGAGGCGGTCCCGGGAGGGCGCGTCGAGAAGGACCAGGTCCTCGTCCGGTTCAAGACCGAGGCCATCGACGAGGCCATCGAGGGCGCCGCGAAGGAGCTCGAGATCGTGAAGAAGAAGCTCGAGGCGCAGCAGGAGGACGTCCGGCGCGCCGAGGAGGGCCAGCGCATCGCCCTCGCGCGCGCGAAGGTCGAGCGCGACCGCGCCGTCGAGGCCCTCGAGTGGTTCCGCGCGGTCGAGCGCGAGATGCGCGTGAGACAGTCGGAGCTCGGGATCCAGGGCGGACGCGACAACCTGTCCGACCAGGAGGAGGAGCTGGCGCAGCTGCGCAAGATGTACAAGGCCGACGACGTCGTCGAGGAGACGGAGGACATCGTCATGAAGCGCACCGTGCGCGCGCTCGAGCGCACGAAGGCGAACTTCGACATGCAGCTCGTCCGCCAGCGCCGGTTCCTCGAGACGGGCCTCCCGAGCGACCTCGACGACCTCGAGGCGAACGCGCAGCGCGAGTCGTTCGAGCTCGACAAGGCGCTGGCCCTCGCGCCGCTCCAGCTCGAGCAGGGTCGGCTCGAGCTCGAGAAGGGGGCCCTCGGCCTCACCCGTCTGGCGGCGAACCTCGGGAAGCTCGTCCGGGACCGGGAGGCCCTCGTCGTGCGGGCGCCGCGGGCGGGGATCGCGATCCCCGGAGCGTGCGTGCGCGGGAAGTGGGCCGGCATCGAGGAGACCGGGAAGGCGCTGCGGAAGGGCGGCAAGCTCCGCGCCGGGCAGCCGCTCTTCACGATCGTCGAGCCCGGCGCCGTCACCGTCCGCACCACGGTGGGCGAGGCCGAGCTCCTCCAGGTCGCGGAGGGTCAGGCCGTCGAGGTCGCCCCCACCGTGGACCCGAAGAAGCCCCTCCCCGCGCGGGTGGCGCGCGTGGCGCGTGCGAGCGGCGACGGACAGTACGTCGTCGGGATCGAGCTCGGGACGCCCGACGAGCGCTTGATGCCCGGGTTCACGTGCAAGGCGAAGGTGACGGTGGCCCGGCGCGAGGAGGCGGTCACCGTGCCCGCGGGCAGCGTGGCGGTCGACGGGGAGCGCAAGCTCGTCCACGTCTTCGAGGACGGCAAGGCCGCGCCGCGCGAGGTCGAGGAGGGCGCCACCAGCGGCGGCCGCACCGAGATCCGCAAGGGCCTCGCGGCCGGCGAGCGCGTGCTCAAGACGCCCCCGAAGTGACCGGGCATCCCGTGCGTCCCGCGCTCCTGCCGATCCTGCGTCGCCTGCGGCTCGCGCTCCCTCTCGGGGCGCTGGCGCTGGGACTCCCCGTGGGGACCGCGCGGGCCGAGCCGCCCCCGTCCCCGGCCCCCGCGGCGCCGGCCGCCGCGACGCCGTGCGAGCCGCCGGACCTCGAGGCGACGATCGGTCGCGCCGTGGGCTACCTGCTCCGCGCGCAGAACCGCGACGGCTCGTGGGGCAGCCCCGCGAGCAACCTGTTCGACATCTACGCCCCCATCCCCGGATCCCCCATCGCGTTCCAGGTGGCCGCGAGCTCGCTCGCGCTGTCGGGGCTGCTCGAGTGCGGCGTCGACACCCCCGAGGCGAGGACCGCCGTCGAGACGGCGACCGCTTGGCTCCTCGGCAATCACGGCAAGGCGCGCCGCGTCTCGGCGGACGTCCTCTACAACGTCTGGGCCCAGGCCTACGCGCTCTCGGCGTTCGCGCGCCTGCTCGCGCGCACGACCGACCCCGAGCGCCGCGCGCTCCTCGTGAAGGCGGCCGAGGAGCAGGTGGAGCTGCTCCGGCGCTTCGAGTTCGTGGACGGGGGCTGGGGCTACTACAACTTCGACGTCGTGGCGCGGCGGCCCGAGCACGGGTCCACGAGCTTCACCACGGCGTCGGTCCTCGTCGCGCTCGCCATGGCGAGGGACCAGGGCGTCCGCGTGCCGCGCCGGCTCGTCGACCGCGGGCTCGCCCTCGTCGAGACGTGCCGCAAGCCCGACTGGGCCTTCGCCTACTCGTGGGACCACCGGTTCCTCCCCCAGGGCCGCATCAACAAGGTGCAGGGCAGCCTGGCCCGCACGCCCGCGTGCCAGCTCGCCTACCTGTCCTGGGAGCGCAAGGTGCCCGCCGAGCGCGTCGTCCAGGCCCTCGACCGTCTCGACCGGTCCGGCCGCTTCCTCCAGATCGCGCGCAAGTACCCGATCCCGCACGAGACGTGGTTCCAGAACTCGGGCTACTTCTGCTTCTACGGCTACTTCTACGCGACGGGGCTCTTCGCCCACGTGCCGGAGGACGTCGCCGCGGCCCACCGCCGCAAGATCGCCGCGGCCCTCGCGCCGCTCCAGGAGGAGGACGGCTCCTTCTGGGACTACCAGCTCTACGGCTACCACAAGGCCTACGGCACGGGGTACGTCCTGCTCGCGCTCGCGCGCTGCCGTCCGCGGTAGCCGACGCGGCCGCCGGGCGGCGTGGCCGGTGG